>DASQZS010000166.1:0-17731 GCA_035638535.1 Candidatus Acidiferrum sp. | reverse complement strand
CAGATCTCGGACAAACTCAGCACGGCTGAGGAGGTTGAGGAAATCATCCGTGAACTTACCGAGGCAACAAGAGTCAGCAGAGAAGGATTTGTTGAGATTAACCGATCCGGTGCATTGGTTTTACAGCTTGGACGATTTCGTATAGCAATAACTCGCCCACCTCTGTCAGATGGGTTGGAGGTTACGATTGTTCGACCGGTCGTCAGTCTGTCACTACAGGACTATGCATTGTCGAGCAAATTAATGGAAAGGTTATCTGCTGGAGCGGAAGGAATTTTGATCGCTGGCCCTCCGGGTTCCGGTAAGACTACCTTCGCCTCCTCCCTTGCAGAATTCTATCTGCGACAGAACAAAATCGTGAAAACCTTAGAGTCTCCTAGAGATTTGCAGGTGGGTCCTGAGATTACTCAGTATGGGCCACTCGAGGGCGACTTCGAGAAGACCGCTGAGATTTTGCTTCTCGTGAGGCCTGACTACACTGTGTTCGATGAGGTAAGGCGGACTAAGGATTTTCTGATCTTCGCCGATATGCGTTTGGCCGGTGTCGGAATGATCGGTGTCGTACACGCTAGTGAGGCGATTAATGCAATTCAACGCTTTATTGGACGTGTTGAACTCGGGATGATTCCGCACGTCATAGATACGATCATTTTCATTCAGTATGGAGAAGTCAAGAACGTGTTCACGTTAAACCTAACTGTGAAGGTTCCTACGGGTATGACGGAAGCGGACTTAGCACGTCCCGTTGTTGAAGTGAAGGATTTTGAGAGCGGTAGTTTGGTGTATGAGATTTACACATTTGGAGAAGAGAACGTTATCATCCCTGTCAGTTCAGCGCAGCCGACTGTGACCGGTAGTCAGCGACTTGCCGAAGAAATGATCCGTGCAGAAATCAGCCGATTCGATCCAAACGTCGAGGTAAAGTTAGTTTCTGCAAATCGTGCGGTCGTCAAGGTCGATAATGAGATCGTTCCGATTCTAATCGGAAAGAAAGGCGTGACGATCACGAAGCTTGAAGAGAAACTCGGAGTGAAGCTGGATGTCGAACCGCTGGCTCCTAGCAATGGGAAACAAGTTCGTTATGACATCAAAGAGGTCGGCAGCCATCTTGATATCGTTTTCAAGGACGATTTGACGGGAGAAGTTGCGAATGTGTATGTCGGTGACGAGTACTTGTTCTCAGCAACCGTTGGAGGGAAAAGCCAGATCCGGGTTTCTAAGAAATCAGATCTCGGTCGAAGTCTTTTGCGCGCTCTCGTTTCGAAACAGCGGATTCGGGTTTTAATCTGACGGTGGCTGAATTGTTAGTTGTGTTCCGGAAAGTTTGGATGAGAAGTCCTCAATCTCTCGAACTAGATTGCTGATCTGCTCAGCAGCTTTCCTTTCGGACTCTGATGCTCTTTGTAACTCGCTCTTTAAATCCTCCTGCACTGCATGGTTCGCTCTTCCTTTTTGTCGGACTTCACGGAGGCGAAGTACCTGTGAAGCGATCTCTTGATCTGCGAGGAATTGGTCGTAGGTTTGTTTCAATTCTTTTGCTTTTAGGTGGATTGTGGAGAGTGAATTTCCGGAAATTATTTGTTGACTTCTGTCGTTCACTTTCTTAGCTTCCCGCTGTTTCAAAGCCATTTTGCCGCTTTCAACTGCCATTGAGAGTGTCGAGAGTACTTTCTTGAGTCGTGGATATTCATCTTCCTCGTTCAGGAAGGTGGTGAATGGTTTCCGGATGTATTCCTTGAGACTTTCTCTGACCTCTACGGGGACCGGATAATCACCTCGCTCAGAGATCGAGACGAGTTTGCGTAGAGGTCTTCCGAGTCTGCTGAAGCCGACGCGAAGAAGTTCGCCTCTTAATGATCGAAGTTCAGCATCCACCTGCATGTACTCCTTCATTTTCTGGTTATGTTTGATTTGATCCATTTCTGTCCGAAGTGACTTCTCATACTGCTGAGCCTCGTTGAGCCGACGTTCGACTTCCTCTCTTTGGCCGGTTTGGGCGTCTTTGATCGTTTGAAGTTTGTCGAGGGATCTCATTTTCTCATCAAGTTCCTCTAGGGATCGGAGTGTGCTTCCGCGTCCTTGCAGGTATGTGTGAAGTTCCTCGCCGAGTCGTCGAAGTTTGTCGATGTTTCCGCCGAAAGTCATCATGTCAATTATGTAGAATGGTCTAATGTGACGTAACCATTCGGCTCTGACTCGTGAAGCGTCAGATCCTAGTTTTGAGATTTCCCGCTGTAGGCTTCTGAGTGACGTTGAGTCTTTAGTCGATGGAACCGTCACTGAGCTGCACATTTCAGGGATTATTGCGGTCAAGCGTCCGAGGGCTTTGGCTGACTTGAATTGTGCTCTGTTTTCGTGTTTTGTTTCCATGTCTTCTTCTGCTTTTCGTGAGAGTTGACTGCAGAATTCCGGGATCGAAGTTAGGGCTTTGGTGATTTCAGCGAGTAACTTGTCTCGTTCTCGTTCGGCTTGAGATATTTTAGTGGATAATGACTTTTCCAGCCACCCTTTGAGCTGGGTGATCTGCACTGAACTGTTCCTTGAGGACATCGGGATTTAGCGCCAAGACGTTGGCAGGTATGTCCAGGCTTAACTATAAGATATTATCTGGACGGGTTAGCGTGCTTCTTCTCGTAGAGTAATCAGTACTGTCTCTACGGTCTCCTCTGATTTGTCGATGCGTTTGGAGATGTCCCTGGCGACAGTCTCGTAGGTTTCTTTGGTGAGTTTCCCGGTGCGATATTGGACCCTCACTTGATCGAGACTTGCCCGTGATGCTGCCGCTTCGGCTTCGGATCTGTCAATTTTGCGAATTAGTTCATCGAGTCGTGGGCTTATTCCTCGGATTTCCGATTTGACCCCCATTAGTAATTTGTTCACTTCGTCGAGTCGTAGGTCTATAACTTTCCTTCGTCTTCGGTACTCATGCTTGACTAGACCACCACGGTTTACTTCTTCTTCCATCGAAAGAATCTCTCTCGAGAGGGCTAGCCTTTCATCGTACAGACCTACAAATTCACGTAGTCTCTCAACAGGTATTGGTACGGCGAGCGTTGGTCCGCGGCGGCGTCTTTCGAGGAGAATCAGCCCGAAGATCGCAATCTCCAGCCCGAAGAGCCAGCGTATGATTCCGAGACCAGATAAGAACGGTATGTAATTGACTATAGCTGAAAATGCCAGATTGTTCTGGCTTGTTATTCCAGCTAATTGTAGAGTGCGTTGGTCCGAGCTAAGTTGTATTGGAGGTACAACTGGTGACTGGGGTGGGATGTTCAAGTTGTTGATTTGAACGCCGTTCGGTGTGATGATCTTGACCGTGGCATTCGCTATCAGGAAGTCTTCATTGTCGTTGAGTAAAGATAGGGTTAGATTGTATCGTCCCCACCAACCCAATGGTTTCAGGTATTGCGATTGTGGGAGATTGTAGGTTAACGTGAAGTTGAAGTTTTCACTTCCCTTGATGCTCTGATATCGTGAAGTTACAGTTACTTGGTATGGTGGTCCAGGGTCTTGAGGAGCCGCCCACAAGGTGCCGACCAAGTCGTAAGCCATCACGTTGTAGGCACCGTCGGGGAGGGTGATTGAGAGGCTGGCTAGGACGATGCCTGGATTATAGACGGAGTAGGTATCACGCACCATTAGAGTGCCATCGTTTCCAATTATGATGTCGCGTTCAACGTAGTTCACGTTGATGAGTTGCTGATTTACGGACCGGAAGGGTGCGTAGAATAATTCCTGGGAATACGCCTTCCATGGAGCGTAATGGTTCTGATAAGCGGGGAACCCTCCGACTCTGGTTGAAACGTATGTGGTGTTCGGAATTACAACGAAGGTTGAATCGGCCGGTGCGACGAACGTTACGTTAGCTGACCTAGCGTCCTGTGTGAGAACGGGGGCTGCTGTGAAGTTAAGTTGTAAACCAGTTTGAACCACTTGTATCAGGTCGTTGTATACTGAGCCGACTATGACGGTGTAGGTGTGTCCACTGGCAAGGTCTTGGGCGAAGTGAATGCGTAGCCAGTAGAAACCAGGTGCGTCGCTTACTCCAGCATCGATAGTAAGTGTATTGCCCAAGCTGTCTTTCGCGCTGACGTAGTAGAGGTTTCCGCGGAATTGTTCCGGTACGCCAATATCTAGGTATGAGGCGGTGGTCGTTCCGGAGTTCAATATTGTGAATTGATCAGTTACGTGAATAACTCCGAATGGTCCGTCTGTCATTGTGCGCTGTATGTCGATTACGAGAGGAGGCGGAGTTGTTTGTCCGCTAACCTTGAGCGGAGCAACCATGATGACGGTGAGGGCCAAAAATAAAATTGACCATATTAGCTTCGTCTTCAATCTGCGCTTGGCTCCGCTTCAATGAATAGTTCAATTCGAGGAGCCGGTCAATATTGCGTTCAATATTTATCCATTCTGTTGTCCAAGGCTTCGTTTAGTTGCCTAGTAACGCCGAATGCCACTCCTTCGGGACGGTTCTGAGCTTTTTGGCCGGGATTCCTGCAAAGATTGTCCGGCCTGGCACATCAGAGTTCACCATTGCTTGCGATCCGATTACCGCTCCCTCACCAATTGTCACCCCTGGAAAGAGCAGCGCGTTAGCTCCTATGCTTGCCCCCGTCTTCACTATCGGGCCCACGAGCTTGAATGGCTTCTGCATTACGTATTTGTCATTAGTGAACACGCAGCGTGGCCCTAGGAATACTCGGTCCTCAACGGTAGAATATGTGCAAATGTATACTCCAGTTTGGATGGATACCTTAGACCCGATCCGTGATGATCCGTCGATTACTACATTCGTTCCCAGTTTAGTTTCCTTGCCAACTGTAACGCCTTCTCTTATGACGACATTATGCCCAAAAATGACCTTGTCGGCGATGTGAACGTCGGAGTATATTGTAGTTCCAGACCGAATTATGCAGTTTTTACCAATTATTGTGGGTTTCCTCGTTGGTAGCTTCTCTGTTCGTGCAAATTTGGGCAGTTCAGATGAGTCTGGGAAACCAAGGACGCAGTTCGGCGCTAAGTAAGTGCCAGATCCCAGTGTAACCGGTCCATAAATAACGGAATTGCAATCAATGAACACGTTTGATTCTGTCCTGACATCGCCAATTAACCGCGCGTGACTACCAATCCTCGTGTCTGATGCCAGAAGGTGTTCGTCGTCGACTATAGCCGTCATGTGAATTCGATTGGCGGGCATAAAACGATCACTTGAATTACCTGTTAAGTTGATCGTGAACATTTAATTGTGTTTGGTCCACGTTTTGGCACCGAATCGAATAATATTGTGATTTGCAAACTTGAGGCGTAGTGAGGAGATGTCGAAACCCCATCCATTCATTCCGAATAGTGACAAGTCAGCGTTTCGCGAGATGCTGCAAGCTATAGGGCTTGATTCCATCGACCAACTCTTCCTTGATATTCCAGAATCAATTAGATCAAAGGCGGTTCTGGATCTTCCTTCTAGAATGTCGGAAATTGAAGTTAGGAAATATGTGGAAGGAATCTTGGCTAGGAATACGTCAACTCGTGATATTGTATCCTTCTTGGGCGCAGGTATCTGGCCACATTACGTTCCCGCTGCGGTTGAAGCCATTGTTAGCCGCGGAGAGTTTCTGACATCCTACACTCCGTACCAAGCTGAAATATCGCAAGGAATGCTTCAAGTAATGTTCGAATTTCAAAGTCTAATTTGCGAACTTACCGGGATGGATTACGCGAATAGTTCGCTATATGACTGGTCAACTGCTCTAGGTGAAGCAGCAAGAATGGCGAGTCGAGTAACGAACCGCGATGAAATCGTTACCCCCCACTATATCCACCCCGAACGGCTGGGAACTCTGAAAGCATTCTCAAGTCCAGCAGATATTCGTCAAGTTGAGGTGGCGCAGGAAAGAAAGACTGGGGGTATAGATATTGCAGACCTAAAAAAGAAACTAACGAAGAACACGGCCGCCGTCTACTTGGAATATCCATCTTTTCTTGGGTTCGTCGAAGAAAGATGCGAAGAGATCGAACGTCTAACCCATGAGGCTGGCGCTTTATTCATTGTTGGAGTAGAACCAACATCTCTCGGAGTGCTCAAGCCGCCCGGAGATTTCGGAGCGGATATAGTGATCGGAGAAGGGCAGCCTCTAGGATGCCATATGAATTTTGGAGGCCCTCTGCTCGGAATTTTCGCGTGCAAAGATGAAAGGCTGCTAAGACAGATGCCTGGTCGAATTATAGGCAAAACTACGACTCAAGACGGAAAACAGGACGCTTACTGCATGGCATTACAAACTCGCGAACAACATATCAGACGGGCAAAAGCAACTTCCAATATTTGCACGAACGAAGCACTATTAGCGTTGGCTGCATCAATTTACCTCTCCCTACTCGGGCCCGATGGACTCGCCGATCTTAGTTCGACAATACTCGATCGAACGCGGTACGCATGCGAGGTCCTGCGGAAAGTTAACGGAGTGACCACCCCGGCATTCGACGCGTTTCATTATATGGAGTTCACTGTCGACTTTAACCGAACCGATAAGAAAGTCTCTGAAATTAACAACACGTTGCTGAAATTTGGAATTCAGGGCGGACTAGATTTGAGCAATCATTTCCCAGAACTAGGTCAGACCGCTCTGTATTGTGTAACCGAGGTTCATTCCAAAAACGAAATAGACATGCTAGCAAACGGGCTGCAAAAGATTGTGGGGGCTCAGAAAATTTGAATTTCGCTCAAGCAAGGTGGGAAGAACCTCTCATATTCCAATACTCGAGGCGAGGAAAAATTGGATACCATAGTTTTCTGAACGACGATCAACGCAAGGCTGTCTTGGCAAATATCCCAGAAAAACTCCGGCGAAGAGTCCCTCCAACGCTGCCAGAGGTTTCGGAAATAGAGGTGATACGGCATTACACTCGTTTGTCCCAAGAAAACTATGGCGTGGACACAGGAATTTATCCACTGGGCAGCTGTACGATGAAATATAATCCCAAAGTATGTGACGCGATAGCTGGCTCACATAAAATCCAGGAACTTCACCCGTATCAGAATCCTACGAATCTACAAGGGATACTCCAGATCATGTATGACGCTTCAAAGTTTCTCGCCAATATTGTTGGTATGGATGAGATAACTCTGCAACCGGCTGCTGGAGCCCATGGGGAATATACAGGAGTGTTGCTGTTGCGTGCTTACCATAACGATAGGAACGACAAAGCCAGAGACGAAATAATTGTTCCAGATTCTGCGCACGGTACTAACCCTGCCAGTGCTGCAATGGGGGGCTACAAGGTCGTTGAAGTTCCGTCAAAAGACGGATGTGTAGATACGGACGCGTTAAAGAGCGCTGTTGGACAGCGAACGGCAGGGCTAATGATCACGAATCCAAACACTCTAGGCATTTTTGAGCGAGAGATATTGGAGATCGCAGGCATAGTGCACGACGCGGGAGGACTACTGTACTATGATGGAGCAAACCTAAACGCGATAATGGGAAAAGCTAAACCTGGACGCATGGGTTTCGATATAGTTCACATTAACCTTCACAAAACCTTCGCAACTCCGCACGGCGGCGGGGGACCAGGATCCGGTCCGGTGGGTGTCACAAAACGACTTGCCGATTACCTTCCGGTCCCAACGGTGGAATATGATGGCACGAAATACCTTTTGAACTATAATAAACCCAAAACGATCGGAAAGGTAAGGTCATATTACGGCAGCATCGCAGTCGTCCTCCGAGCATACGCGTTCATGCTCCTGCACGGTAAAGAAGGGCTTGAAGGCGTATCTGAGGTCGCCGTGCTCAATTCGAATTACCTCGCCCAACAACTCCAAAAAATCAAAGGATTCTCCCTCCCCTACGCAGAAGGCGTACCGAGGAAACATGAATTCGTCCTCTCCGCGTCTACCCTATCCAAGGAGACCGGTGTCTCTGCACTCCTAGTGGCGAAACGATTGCTTGATTTCGGCGTCCATCCACCCACCGTCTACTTTCCTACCATCGTCGAGGAATCAATGATGGCTGAACCAACTGAGACTGTAAGCAAGAACGAGCTAGACGCGATGATAGAGGGGTTTAAGCGAATTAGCGAAGAGGCCTACTCGAATCCTGAATCACTACGAAACAGCCCTACTGCGACAAGCGTGACCAGGATTGATGAGGCAAAAGCCAATAGGCCTAAGACTATGCGACTAAGATGGAATAGTAATACCTGAAGATGGTGAATAAACTCTGAAAGTAACAGTTCAATATTTCGCCATAATACGTGAACTGGTAAACTTGCGCGAAGAGGTTCTGAACCTCAAGGACGGCATCACGGTGTTGGAGCTTCTCGCATTCTTAAGCTCCAAGCATGAAAAATTGAAGGAATACATAATCGACCCCAAGACTGGTGAACCGCGAACCTCAATTCAGTATCTGTTAGGAGACAAACTAATTTCTGCGTTGAATGGATTTTCTACGACGTTGCAGGATGGAAGCGTTTTCGCGATAATTCCTCCAGTCGGTGGAGGGTAATTTCCGCCGCAAGTAGACAACTTGTCAATCGCTGCTCACGACATCGGGCTTCTTTCGTTATTCATGCGTAGAGGAGTAATACGCTATCGCGTTTACTAATCGACGCAGAGGTACTGTGACGTGTCGACTCCGTTCCAACGTCAACGCGAGTTTCCTGAATTAAAGCGAAAACTTCAACTACAAAATCTACTCAACGAGTTATACCAGATGGAGTCAGAACCGGACGGCGAAGTTGCAATTGATCTCCCTCTCACGCAGCTAGAAAAATAAACAATTAATTGACAAACTTATAACGCAACTTCCGAACTTTATTCAGTATCGATGTTGCGCTTCCAGCTGGAGATACCTTACCTGATTTAATTGCTTGCAAAATATCCGCTATGTCAGTAGTCGGGCTATTAATTACCGTGTAAGCGTCACCAACCGTTTGAGGGATATGCGAGTCACTGGCTCCAACTTGTGGAAGTTCGAACTTAAGTGCATCTCTTCTTGCCAGCCAATTCGATATGTGAAACGAGACTGCGTCTGAATTAACCGTCTCGACCGCATCAGGTCTCACTTTCAATCGTCCGATTTTCACGCATTCACATACTGGGTCGTATGGATGTGGGACTACGGCAACTCCGCCTTGTTCATGTATTCGATTGATCGTTTCATCTGCTGATAAGCGAGGAGGAATTATCTCATGAATACCTAAACCGATTATGTGCCCATCGCGCGTCGTAACTTCAATCGCGGGCAGTATTATTACTCCTTCACATTGTGTGGTCGGATTGAAGTTGTCGTGCTCTGTTATCGCTACTCCGTCGAGCCCACGGCGTCGAAGTAGTTCAGGCAGTACTTCAATTTTCGTGTGTGCGTCATATGACCCCGTAGTGTGAACGTGGAGATCTAATTTCAGGATGGGCATTTGGTTCACCTATGATTTGTTTACTAGAATCTTGTGGAAAAGCGGTTCAGATTTGTTAATGATATGGCCTGTTTTCAAGGTCATCTTCCCTGCATCCCACCAGTTTTGTTTCTCTCTGAGATTGAGTTGATTTTGAATGCGTTCGGATGTTTCGGGTAAAAATGGTGCGAGCATGATTCCGATTGACCGTACAAGTTGGCTGGCAAGATGTAACGTTGTAGCTGTCTTTTCTCGGTCGGTTTTCATCAGGTGCCAGGGTTCTCTTTCGCTCAGGTACTGGTTACCGGTGCGAGCGCTGTCGATTATTGCCGCGAGGCCGTTTCGGAGTTCAAAATTGTCAAGTAACGCAGCAATCTTTGCAGGTGAATTCGTGATGAGGTTAACAATTTTCTCGTCCGTCTCATTAAGATTCTTAGCATCGGGGATTGTGGAGTCGAATGAGTTGTTGATAAAAGTGAGCGTTCGATGAATGAAGTTGCCGAGTACATCATTGAGTTCGCTATTCACGTGTGATTCGAAGTCTCGCCAAGTGAAATTTGCGTCACGCGCTTCTGGTCGAATGGCAATCAAAACGTAACGCCAATATTCGCCGGGCGCAATTTTCAATGCGTCATCTATCCATACGCCGATCTTCTTGCTTTTGGAGAACTTCTGTCCTTCGAAGAGTATGAATTCTGTTGAGGAAATCTGCCACGGCATTACGTAGTGTTGCTTGCTAGCCAACAGTAGTGATGGGAAGATTATCGTGTGAAATGGGATGTTGTCTTTACCTATGAAATGGACATTGCGAGTTGATGGATCGAACCAGAAGTCCTTCCATGCTTCAGGTTTTCCGTTTTGTTCAGCCCACTCAATTGAAGCCGATACGTACCCCAGTACTGCTTCGAACCAGACGTAAATTGTCTTATCTTCTGCACCGGGAAATGGCGCAGGGATTCCCCACTTATTATCACGCGTCAACGCACGTGGCTTAAGGCCCTCCTCAAGCCATCGCAGTGAGAAGTTACGTGCGTTTTCTGGAAGTCTCTTGTTATTTTGAACGATCGATTGAAGCTGGTCACGGAACTTCGGCAAATCAAAGAACCAATGTTTGGATGTTCTTACTACGGGAGTCGATCCGCAGAATACGCACCGAGGATTAAGAAGTTCTAGGGGATCCAAAACTCGACCGCAGGCGTCACATTGATCACCTCTCGCATCTTCGAAGTGGCAGTGTGGACACGCTCCCTGTACAAAACGATCGGGGAGAAAACGTTGGTCTTTTTGACAGTACGGCAAGGTTACATTTTGAGTGTAGACATGGCCGTTGTTGTAGACTTGCCTTAGAAGATCCTGCGTATATTTCATGTGAACTGGGCTTTCTGTTCGAGTATAATTGTCAAATCGGATATTATATGCGGCTAAGAGTTCGCAAATATGATTGTGAATCTCGTCTGTAAGTTGTCTCGGTGAAACTCCTCTTTTGATTGCTTCAATCTCAATTGGTGTGCCATGCTCGTCAGATCCTGTGACCGCGATCACTTCTTCTCCCCTAAGGCGTAGGTAGCGAGCGTAGACGTCTGCACTCAGAAGATGTATGAAGGTGCCGAGATGCGGCACCGAATTAACGTACGGCCAAGCAGAATTAATGATCCATTTGCCCATATCATACGCCTTCCGTTGTCATTTTCTTTCTTATATCATCGCACAAGCTTTTGATGACAACCGTTCATTAGGATCAAGAAATCTGCTAATTCGACCGTAGGCTGATTAATGTTTGGTTCAGAAAAAAGGGAATCAACAAATATGACTCTCAACAGGTTCACTCATAGATGCGAACTTTGAGCGACGAATACGCGAAACTACTGGACAGGGCATATTCGAACTTGCCCAGTACCCAGGGTACAGGAGAAAGGTTCGAAATTCCGAAAGTCGTCGGGATCAGAATGGGAAGGAGAACGATCATTCAAAATTTTGATGACATCAGCACCAGAATTAATCGAGACCCACATCATCTTCTCAAGTTCCTAACCCGAGAGCTGGCAACCGCTGCTTCTCTGGACGGATCAAGAGCTATCTTCCAAGGGAGATTCGATGTCGCTACGGTGACCAGGTTACTGAACATTTACGCCCAACGATATGTCATCTGTCCAATTTGTAATCGCCCAGACACCAAAATCGAGAAGGAAGGAAGATACCTTTTCCTTAGATGTGAGGCCTGCGGTGCAAGGTCATCGATCCTTCCTGTGTGAGAAAGTGCGATTAAGTGAGCGAAGTATTCCTCAAAGTCTTCAAGGATTCTAAGTATACTATGGTAGCCGTATGTGATACTGGACTGATAGGGGAAACTTACAGAGACGGTAGACTGAAGCTTGAAATAAAATCCGATTTCTATAAAGGAGTGGCAACCACGGTTCAAGAAGCATTACGTGCAATCTCAACCGCCGATATTGCAAACTTGGTTGGTAATCGTATAGTTGACGCGGCCGTGAGCGCGGGCTTGGTCAGTCCGTCAGCAATACTTCGAATCGCAGGAATCCAACACGTACAGATCGTCCGAGTATAATCCTGCCTCGAAATCCTCCGAATCTCGTGTTTGAATTATGATAATCGCATGAAGGTAAGAAACCTCTAATACTTCGGTCGCTTCTCATCGAACCTAGTGCGGCTTAGCTTCGGTGGAAAGCATGGGAAAGAAGAAAGTCCTGAGCGAAGGCGAACTTCGAGAAATGGTCATGCCTGAAGAAGGCCAACTGCTTGGAGTTGTCACCCAAATGCTCGGCTACGATAGGTTGATGGTAAAGTGTGGAGACAGCCATGACCGAGTCTGTCGCATACGCGGAAAAATGAAGCGCAGGGTGTGGATAAAAGTCGGGGACGTCGTATTGGTATCGCCATGGGATTTTCAAGTCGACACACGAGGTGATATCCTCTGGCGCTATACCGAGAGCCAGGCAAATTGGCTGCGAGGCCAAGGACGTCTAGCTATCTGATCTCTGAATGCTTCGCGGAGCGAATTCTCCGATGGAATCTCTAGCCGAGCGAAAGCTTAGACGAAAAGTAGCTCATTACGAAATTCATGAATTAATGAAAGAAAAACGCAGCGAAGAAATGGATTCGCTGGAAGAAGTATTCGATAGATCCACGCTCATGATTATCTATAGGATGCTAAACCGCGGAACCATCAAGAACATCTTCGGTGTCTTACGTTCAGGCAAGGAGGCTCGAATTTATTGGGGTTATGGAAAGAGGAAGGAAACCATAGCGATAAAAATTTTTCTTACGACCTCAGGAGAATTCAAGAGAGGACGTCTCGCTTATGTGCGAGGAGATGAGCGATTCAAGAACACGAGAAGTGACACACGTTCTCTCGTAAACTTGTGGACCTCAAAGGAATTTAGAAACCTCCAGCAAGCCAAATCTGCAGGAGTACGCGTTCCCGCCCCAATAAAAGTTGCAGGAAATGTTCTGGTGATGGAATTTATTGGGAAAAACGGCAATCCGGCTCCGTTGCTACGGGAAACTCCGCTTGATCATCCTGCACGAGTTTACGACAAGATCGCTGAAGCAATCAGAACACTATATCAGAAAGCACAACTTGTACATGGCGACCTGAGTGAATACAATATAATGATGCTCGGTAAGCAACCAGTGTTGATAGATTTCGCTCAAGCGGTGCCCCCGGAACATCCAATGGCAGCCATCTTCTTGAAAAGGGACTTAGACCAGCTAAACGGATACTTTACGAAAATCGGTGTAACGGTTGCACCTATCGAACGATTGACAAGGTGGGTTACCGGTGTCGACTGAAACCAAAATTAGCACCACTATTCCTTTGGAAAGGGTTGGTGTCGTTATAGGGCGAGAAGGGGTAACAAAAAACAAGATCGAAGAAGCCTTCAACTCTCGGTTGTTAATCCAAAGCGAAACGGGTGTAATTGACATCGTCCCGCGAGCAGACTCATCCGATCCGACTACCATACTTCGTGCCCGAGACGTTGTCCTCGCCATCGGCCGCGGTTTTTCTCCAGAACGTGCGTTGAAGCTTATGGATGACGATATAGTTCTCGACGTAATTGATTTGAGAGAAACACTTGGAAAGAATGAACGCGAGATCGCAAGGCTGAAAGGACGAGTGATCGGCCGTGAGGGTAAGATCAGGAGATTGATCGAGGAAATGACTAATGCCAAAATTTCAGTGTACGGACACACGATCTCTATGCTCGGTGACTATGAAACCGTTACTGCCGCGAGGGAAGCAATAGAGTTACTTCTGAAAGGCAAACAGCATTCCACCGTGTACAAACTCCTTAGAAAGAGAAAAAGCGAAAGCAAGAAGAGAGAGACGCTTGAACTCTGGCAGAAACCACCAACGTAACCGTTATGCTGCGCCAAAGTTGAGTTACTCAGTACTAATATGGGAAAGTTAATGTCGCTTCAAGAAGTTTTCCAGGAAATATCCGCAGCCGACTTCTTCTACAGAAACCGTGACATTGCAGGCTTCACCAACCCATCTCGAGCGATCTACTCTACAATAAGAGAACTTGTAGAGAATTCACTGGATGCATGTGAGACTCGAGAGATCCCGCCAGAAATCTACCTTCGCGTCTCTCACGAGTCAGGACCAACGGAGGGACCCGGAATCTACCGCGTCCACATTGAAGATAACGGAATAGGGATCCCAGCTGACATCGTTCCTTCTGCTTTTGGTCAGGTATTGTTCGGATCTAAATACAAACTTCGTCAGACGCGCGGAACATTTGGATTAGGCGGGAAGATGGCTCTGCTATACGGCCAGATCACGACCCATGGAAAAGCTACTATTACTTCCAGTGTCGGACCAACGAAAATTCATCAGTACGAGCTTGCCATTGATATTCAGAAAAATAGACCGCTCATACTGAATCACCGAACAATTCCAAACCAAGATCGGTGGCATGGAACAGTCATAGAATTTTCCACGGAAGCTGACTATACACGTGCCATGCCTAAAATATTGGAGTACTTGATGCAGACTGCGATCGTGGCTCCTTACGCCTCTATAACCTACGTCGATCCGAGAGGACGATTATATCGATTCGACAGAGCCACATTGAAGATGCCTAAACCGCCTCTAGAGACGCTGCCTCATCCCTACGGAGTAGACGTTGAAACGATGAGACGACTAATCGATGTCGCCAAGGAGCACACGATGGTAGATTTCCTTAAGAATAACTTTCACAGAGTCGGTAAGACAATCGCAACAAGTTTCCTTCAACAAGTAAATATTCCGAACAAGAAGAATCCTAAGAAACTTACACCGGACGAGATAGTCCAACTTGTAAATGGCATGAAAAACTTCAAGTTCCTACCACCAGACGCCAGTTGCCTTTCACCACTTGGCGAAGAATTACTTGAGGCTGGAATCCGAAAGGAATTATCACCCGAATTTGTTTCTGTGTATCAGAGAAAGCCCTCAGCCTATTCCGGCTTTCCATTCATTATTGAAGTCGGTGTAGCGTATGGAGGCCAAATAGAGCAAGGCCAAGGTGTCAAACTGTTCAGGTTCGCAAATAAAATCCCGTTGTTGTTCGACGAAGCAAGCGATGTTTCATGGAAGGTCGTTAACGGCGGAATAGATTGGCGGCACTACAAAGTCTCCCCAGACATGCCGATAGCGGTGTTCGTGCATATTTGCTCAACCAAGGTTCCGTACAAAACCGTCGGGAAAGAGTTCATAGCGGACAGACCTGACGTTGAAAGGGAGATAGTCAATGCGCTTCGTGAAGTTTCTCGTCAACTATCGTTATTTTTGTCTAAGAAGATTAACTTAGCTCATGATAAACGTAGGCTTGATGTTTTCGAAAAGTATCTTCCGAAGATCGCAACGTTCTCGGCGAAACTAGCTAAAAAGAAGCCTGTCGATGTAACTCCGTTGCTCAAGGGCGTGCTAAGACATGAAGAACAAGAAGACGAAGGCAGCGAAGAGATCTAATCGAGCCGAAGAGAAGCGCACAGTAGTTCTTTCAAGCCTGAAAGACTTGGGGGAGCAACTGTATGCGCAACTCTCCCACAAACAGTGGCCCGCAGTCAAAATGCCAAGCAGATCGATCACCAACATAAACTACGATAAACATGTCAGACAGTACGTTTTAGGTGACCATTATGTAAATCGTAGCGCCCGCAACATTCGACACGTCAGACCTCTTACGCAGTTGGTTTGGACAGGTTCATTCGTCAACGAACTATCTTCTGAACGGAAGACTTCGACTCTTCGAGATGTATTCTATTCTGCTCAGGCATATGAAATGAGCTTTACCGATCAGGCTGAAAGCGACGACATAATTACTGATCTGGAAACTGTACTCGGACATTCGAGAGAAGACTTCAACGTTTTTCCTGAAGAACGCAGTGCAATCTTCGGTGATCTCACTATTCAGTATACGGTCCCAGGTTACGAAGGGAAAACGCTGAATCTTTCATCTCATCCGGACGGAATGATGATCGGTCCAGCGCTAACGAACGCAGAATTTGTGGAATGTAAAGCCGACAAAATAATCGCGATCGAAAAGGGCGGTCTTTTCACCAGATTCATCGAAGAGAGGGTGCACGAGAAATTCAAAGCATTGTTGATTCATACTGCCGGACAGGCTCCTCGAGCTACTAGGGCCTTGCTTAGGCGAATGAACAACGAATTGGGACTTCCAGTCTACATTTTCTGTGACGCAGATCCCTGGGGTATGCACATAGCGAACGTCATAATCTCCGGCTCGGCCAACGCAGCACATTTGCGAGATCTAAACACGCCCGACGCGAAATGGGCAGGGGTTTGGGCATCTGATATTGTTGATTACAAGTTGCCAAGTGATCCGCTTACCGACCTAGACATTAAACGACTCTATGAGCTCGACAAAGATCCACGATACGAAGGTAAATTATGGAAGCAGGAAATTCAAACGTTCTTGAAGGTAAAAAGAAAATCTGAACAGGAAGCATTCAGTCGATACGGTCTTGCCTACATCGTTGACAAATATCTGCCAGCAAAACTAAAAGAGCTAGGCTAGCCAGGCTGCGTGCCAGTGGTTCGTTTGGTTAGGACAAATTTGCCTTCATCTGAAATGTCGTACGGAGTCCATGTTGTGAGGTGTTTTATCCCGATCATTTTCAGGATTCGTAGAGAACGTGCGATCCCTTCGTTGCTTTCCTCTATTTTCAGTTCGATGACTCCGTCCACGACGTCTTGACCTGAAGCTACCATGGCCGGATGGAATGCTTTTCGGTTCATGGTTACCAGTGATAGGCATTTCGCCTGTCGTGCTCTTGCAACCATTACCCGTAAGAATTCGATGGCCGATCGCACGCCTCTCCTTCGGATCAAGGTGTTGAATGAGTCTAGGACGATGAGTGAGATAGTTTTCTTGCTCATTATGTCGGAGATCGCGATGCTGATGGCTGATAGGTTTTCCGGATCTTCAACGTGAGGTTCGTCACTTTCAACACCTACGGTTTTCGAGTAGCAATCTACGAAGATAAGAGAAGACCAGTCTACGGTTTCGGTTGTCATCTGAGATTGGACGATCTGTCTGATGTTTGCTGGGAAATTATCCAAGGTTACATATACGACTGGTTTCCCTGCCTGAACTTGTCGGCTCACGAAATGAGCAATCAAGCTTTCTTCACCTGATCCTGGGTCGCTGAGAAGAAGTACGGTGCCTATTGTAGGCAGTCCGTCTGGAAGCACTTTGTCAAGTACTTCGAGGCCTGTTCTTATTCTTGGTGATCCAGTGCCCGCGACAGCCGATTGCGTGGTTTCAACGATTTCTCCTAACGCGAGCTGCTTCGAAATCGCGTCTTGAATTTCTCGGTCTCTGTCTAGCCCGAACGAGTATACTTCAACTTTTTTCAGTATTCCTAGTTCGCTTAGATCGTCAAGTTCGCGTTGTATGTCAGCAGTGTTTCGTCCAATCTTTCTCGCCAGCTCGTCCGCGGTGTCGGACATATTCGGATCGTTGTGGAATAAAGTGAGTATGTCCGCTTTTAGATCGGTATCCAGCAGTCGCTCAAAGAGTTTCATTGATCTTTTCATTGAGCGATCCGCCCCTTTGGAGATTATAAGACTCGTGACTGAACGTTTTAACCATTTACTTGTGCTAGATCTCGCAAGCTTTTCCTAAAACTGAGTTGCAGCTTCAGCGAAGATTTCATAGTTCTTAGAATTGCCTTTCGATCCGAACGATGCTACCAGATACCTCGTTTCATGGTTCACCTCGCTTCGTAGTGTGGCAAGAATTTTTTCTTTATCAAGCGTCCTTTGATGCAACGATCCTGACCAGGATTTGACTATTTTGTCAAATGG
>DASQZS010000165.1:0-11896 GCA_035638535.1 Candidatus Acidiferrum sp. | reverse complement strand
GTTACAATCATAGGGTAATCGAGAAGAGCCCTAAACAATGAAACAAGCAGATCATCTTCGGTCTCAAAATATTCTAGGCTGATTCCTGCAGGCAACTCCGCTTCTCCTTCGCTGATCCCTTCTCTCTTGAGGAGTAGGACTTTGCTTGTACCATCTGATCCTACAAGGCTAACACAGATTACAGGAAGTTCAGCTAATTCCGGATCCGGCACGCGCGTTTCTACTTGTTGATAAACTTCGATATCTACCGCAATGCGTCGATATTGGGGCACTGGACATTCGAGTAGTTGCATCCACTCATTCGCTAAAGTCCGATATTCTTCGGATTCATCACCGAGCACTCTCTCGATTTCACTGCTCGCGCTCTCGGAAATCTTGTATTCAATGGGAATTAGATGACTATTCTTGCATTCATACATCATTCCCGGTTCCAAAAAACGGTCGTAGATATAGTTCTCTACGTACTTTATGTCAGCCTCCCAAGCCGTGATCGAATCCCTGATCGATCCGGTTGGTTTTCCGCCAATCGTGAGAGGATCCTTGGCAAAGATCTGAGTAACTTGCACGGGTTGGCTTCGCAAAGCATCGAACTTAGAACACGTTGCGAAATGATCAAACCCAGGATTCTTAGAGACTGCCACGTTCTTCTGAAGCTCTTCTATCGACTGTTTACTGAAACAGTAAGGCGTGTGGCCTGAATCATCGAACCAGAAATAAATACGATGTGAGATCGGATCATAGAGCCTCAAGAAGCATTTTCTTAGCGCTCCATCGTAACCCATGGAGATCAGGTATGAAGGCGGGATCGAGACCGAAGTCGATGGCGTGAAGACTAAATCTTCCTTCCGTTGCTTAGATCCCGCGGCAGAAGACTTCGTCGCTGGCTGGAAGTAACTTTCAAGAGTCGTCTGTCACGCCTCCACACAGTGGGTAGGCTGCATGCAAGTTCTTACTAAATAGTTACCCTGACATATGTTCCGTCCAAGTTGTCCTGCAGGAAGCATAATTCTTGAAAAACGCTCTCGCCACTGCCATCGAAGCATTGAGCTGGATGTCATACGCTGGCCTTGGTGAGAGAACGGCCCTCTTTAAGGCAGCGGAACAAATAGGTGTAGATGACCGAAATGATTTGCGCTATGCGCACAGGCTTATCATGGAGGTAACTCGAAATCAAAATAGACTTGAATATCTAATTGGATTATATCTGCCCAAATTTACAGAAGAACTACCGCACGGCATTGGCAGCTTCCTCAAAATCCTCGCTTTTCTGAAATGGGTTGACTCTGCAGACAAGAAGGACCTCAGACGAACGGTTTTCGCAGCACGACAAATACTCGGATGGAAAGAATTACATGCCTACGAAGACGCAATTGCAAGAATAGTCAGTGCACCACAAATCTTCTACAAACGGATAGACAACGAGTACCAAAGAATCTCATTAGCCACATGTAGCCCAGAATGGCTCTTGAAGAAACTTGAGATATGCTATGGAAGGAATTTCGCGCTTCGTGTCCTTCAACGAAATATGACTGGGTTACCGACGTATGTACGTCTTAATCCTCTCAAGAGTACGAATTCTTCAGATCTAGCAGCCCAACTTCAGAGGTTGGGATCATTGAAAATGGATTTTGGTGACATTTGGAAGCTTGACAACGCATCCCAGTTAAACCAATTATCTCGGCATATTTCGAACGGAGAGATTGTGGTTCAAGATCTAGCAAGCATTGTTGCAAGCCTAGTCGCGTCTCCTAAGCCAGGGGACACAGTTCTTGACATTTGCGCCGCTCCCGGAAACAAGACGACCCATCTCGCAGCGCTCATGGAAAATAATGGAGAAATCTACTCGTTAGATATTTCCGCGAAACGACTCAAGCAATGGCAGCGAGAGGTAAAGCAAAAAGGAGCAAAAATAGCTACTCCAACGCTTGCCAACGCGGCAAACCTTCCATTTAATTGCGATGCAGACGTCGTTCTGCTCGATCCTCCATGCTCTAACACGGGAGTATTCGCTCGCAATCCGTCATTAAAATGGAAAGTGTCTGAATCAAAAATCAGACTCTTCGTCAAGCGACAACGTGCAATATTGAGAGAGGGATCCAATCGGGTTCGATCAGGCGGCGTGATGATCTACTGCACCTGCAGCATGCTTCCTGAAGAGAACGAGTGGCTCATCGAAGAGTTCCTAGAAAAGAACCCTGGATTCGAATTGGAAAAGCAATCGCCGTCCATCGGAGAACCAGGCTTAAGAGGATTAGAGAAATGCCAGCGATTTTACCCTCACATACATGACTGCAATGGTTATTTCATCGCAAGGCTACGCCGAATCAACTAGCCCCTTCGATTTCTCTGCGTGAGCCAGAGTTTCAAAAATCAATCTAGCCGCAGCGACAGCTGCAGCACCCGAATCATAGATAGGGCAGACTTCAACCAAGTCGAATCCGATCAAACGACTCTCTGCTACCGTTGAAATTAACGGAAGCAACTCACTTGGAGTTAAGCCGTTAAACTCAGGGTTCGCAACACCAGGGCAAAATGCCGGATCAAGGACATCCGAATCAATCGTCAAGTATGAATGCTGAAATTTGTTAAGAAAAGCCCGCAATTGAGATTGAACTTTCTCAACGCCAAGTCTTCGTATATCTGACGGAGTCAATGATGGGATCTTTGTTTGTTTGATGAATTCAACCTCCTCCTTGCATACCGCTCGTATACCACAAACGAAAACGCCTTCGGTTCCCACCACTTCAGTTATCCGTCTGAGAACTGTAGCGTGTGACAATTTTCCGCCACCGTACTCATCACGTAAATCTCCGTGTGCATCGAAACTGACAACACCTACATTCTTCGGTAGACTTCGAACCGCGCCTAGAGTAATAGTATGCTCTCCCCCTATACAGATCGGAGTCTTTTTCGCAGTCAGAATATCATCGGTTACATTTTGGAGCCGTCGCAAGGTTTCCGAAGCATCATCGACGACATGGAGATCTCCAGCGTCGTGTAGTGGAATGGATTCGACGTCAACTCCTGTGTCGAGGCTGTACGTCTCAATATTTAGAGACGCCTCTCGGATCGCTCGAGGGGCAAAGCGCGATCCGGCTCTGTACGTACTCGTATAATCATACGGAACTCCAACGACCACATATCGTGCCTTTTCGATTGGTTTAGAGTACCCGGAGAATCCGCTAATCATTGAGGTGTGTAACGCTAAATTTTCCATGCACTACCACTCGTCTCATTCGGTAGAGCTGGCGGTCCTAGCACCCTTTTAACGTTTTATTCTCCTGTCCGCTGAGTACAAGGTTTCAATTAACCCACGTGAGGAAAAGACGCTCGAGCTAGCGTTTGATTTCATACGAACAAGGTTTTATGGCACAGAGTTAGAGGGAGTACGACCTTCCAATATTCAGTGGTTGAGAAAAATGTCGAACAGTTTCAACGAACGTTCAGCAGGCGTTTGGTTCACCTTGATATTTTATGTGTTAGGAGGAGTTTACATGCTCGCTTTTTGGGGAGTCTTCGACCCATCAGCCTACGCGCTGGCCGCGCTAGGGGCAATTTCAGTCATAATCGGGGTAGCCCTATTCATGCTGTCTCGTTGGGGATTCTGGATAGGCTTATTCACTTTTCCGCTTTATTTAGTTGAGTTCGTGTATGCAGTTGTGTCATCGGTGAACCTGGTCGGATGGTTTCCGGACGCAGTCACGGGAGTGTTTCAGTCATCCATGATCATTTACCTGATCTTCCTCTGTTTTTCATTTATTCTTCTTCTTGATAGGCGCAATACGCTGAAGAACGACCGAATACTAGACTCATTGAATAGAGTCATTACTTCAAGCAGGTCAGAGAAAACGGAAGGGTAGCCGTCAACCCGGTTGGCCCATCCCAACCTTGGGTGTCCTATAGAAGTAGGAAGCCCTAGAGGAAAGCCCGTCTATCGTTGCTCTAGTATTGGAGATTAGAAGCCCATAGAGGATAGCTCCCAAGTAACCTAAATGCGTAATTCTTCTGAATTTCGCTACCTGTAGCCTAGGAACTTCAGAGACAGTCAAGGTTGACGCTACGAGCGGAGCGCCATAAATCACAACGGACATAAGGAAAAGCAAGAGTGCAATCTGGTATTTCCAAAAGTCCAAGGCCCAAAATGAAGGCGGGAATGTGGTGTAATATAAAATCCCGCAAAAAATCCCAAGAATAGTTAACGGGCAAATGAAATAGGTTGCCAAATGCAACATTGCCTCGAATTTCTGAAGCAAATTGAGCTCTTTACTCCGTACGATTGCAGCTCCGTGCTTTCTGAGGCATTCCGAAAATCCTTTCGCCCAACGTGACTGCTGATGACGCAAATTCTCGAAACTAGTAGGTATTTCGCCAGGACAGACGACAGTCGGGACGTAAATGTACTTCCAGCCTTTCAAGTGCAACCTGATCGAGAGATCAAGATCTTCCGCTAGAGTATCTGCACTCCAACCGCCAACCTCTTCTATGGCCCTTCGTCGGAAAACTCCACATGTTCCACTGAAGTGGGCTAACAGCTTACCAGTGTATCGGGCTCTCTGATCCACAAAAGCATAGATGTCTATTGCAAGCGAGATCGCCTTCGCGATCCAAGAAAATTGTCCATCAAGATAACTCCATCTTGACTGAACGAAACCGATTTTTTCATCCAAGTAAATGTAAGGAATCATTTTCTTCAAGAAATCTACAGGAGGTACATAGTCTGCGTCGAAGAGCGCGATGAATTCGCCTGAACTGTGTTCCATTGCATTCTTCAACGCACCTGCCTTAAAGCCGACCCGTTCATCTCTATGTATAACGTGTACTGTGCTAGGATATCTGGATTCGAATTCACGCGCGATTTTAGTCGTCTCATCGGTAGAATCGTCAACCACCGTAATTTCCAGTTTATCTCGCGGATAGTCCATAGCCATGCAAGCGGCCAACAAACGACCGGCAACTCTACTTTCATTGTAGAGAGGCAGATGGATTGAGACCATCGGCCAAGATACCAGTTTGTTTGAAGGAAGACCAAGGATTCGTCGTCTTCCATAGATGGATAGAGCAGTTAGGAACCAAACGTTTAGCGCATAAACTGCGATCAACGTCGTAACGATTACAACCATGACCAATGCGAACTCTTGCAACATGGTCAGGTTAGTCGGGAACCACGGCAACGTCAAAATTCCAGCTTAGGAGCCGCAACCTGCGCCCTATCTCGTATAAGGCTTTCCGGTTCCGCTTAAGCTCTAGCTGCATCGTCAGTCGGGAAGAGATAGGCCTTATAGGCTTCTAATTTGAATGCACCGTCGTTGGTCCTTGTCAAAGCGAGAAGTTTACAGTCGCATGATGAGGATTACAGGCGCCTGTTTTCTCGGGCTCGCGGTTCTAATTTTGATCTATTACGCTATTCAAGTACCCACTGAGCCATCATTTGGACAACGGTATGTAACCTCTGAAATTCCCCTAATCTTTCCCTTCTACGTTATCTCAACTTTCAAACCGATAACTCTAACAATCTACTTCATTTTCGGTGGGACCATTTTAGTTCTTGAGTCCTCGCGCGATTCTTTGAAACGTTTCGATACAAGAGGAACAAGAATACTTTTCACTTTTCTGAGCTTTGCGTCGGGTTATGAACTCATTTGGAACTTCTTTGCGTGGTTCAGCACATGGCGAATCAAAGGTGGATCTCTAGACGTGCTGAGCAATACTCAGCATGGCTATTTGTTTCTCCCGGTAAACTTCAATTTCGTAACGAAACTTTGCTTCCTCATTTTTGGTTTGTCGTTGTATGTCGCTCTGTTCTTGGCTCGAATAGAAGACGATCGCTTAACCAGCGGTCGTCGTAATTTGGATCAGAGTTAGGGAAGTTCGTGTTTTTTGGCGGGTAAAGTTGGGCTGACCGTAACTTCTTGAGCCTTCGCTTTGCCTGCCTTCATTCTATTTACGAAACAGTTTGAGCATGAGACCATCGGTCGACGCCCTTTGGATCGATTTTGAACCATTTGAAAACCACATACTGGACATCGCTTGTCAAGTAGCGTGAGCACTCCGAACTGCATAACGGGCAAGCTGAACGTACAATTGGTTTTCCATTTTCCTGAGCAACCGATAAATCGTTTTCCGCTCTTTTTGCTTCTGACAACTACCAATGCGTCTCCACATTTGGGGCAGGGTACGCTTAGTGTAATCTCGGCCATTTTCATTTCTTTGATTGTAGATGTGAGCTCTTGGCCGATTTCAGATTCCTTCACTTTCAGATCTTCGATGATAGGTTTCAGATAGTCGACAGTTGCCAAATCAACATGTTCTCGCGTCTCTTTGCCTTGTTCGATTTGCTCCATCATCCCTTCTAACTCGCGCGTAAACGTCACATCCATAACTTTGGGGCAATACTTCGTTAGGATTTCAGTAATCCTGAAAGCCAGCGGTGTGGCTTGCATTCGTTCTTCCTTAACGTACCCTCGTTGGTACAATGTCTCCACTATGTCTGCTCTCGTGGCCTTTGTTCCTATTTCCGCTTCTTCCATTGATCTGAGCAGGCTGCTCGGATTATAACGTGGAGCTGGCTGCGTGTACTTCTCAGTCACGGTGATCTCGTTAATTTTGACTTGCTGACCCTCGCGAAGCGGCGGGAGGGTAATCTCATCAAACTTTGCGTAGGGTTCGTAGAACGCGATCCACCCTTTCTCCAGAATCCTAGAGCCACGCAAATAGAACTCATTCTCTCCGACCTTTATTGTCGCTTTGTCACTCTGTTTTGAAGCAGTTTCTCCGAAAGTCGCAAAGAACCGTCTTACGACCAGGTCGAATATTTTCTGTTCTCGTGGATCCAGGGCTCGTTTCGGTACGGTTCCGGTTGGGTAAACGGCCGGATGAGCAGGATCGTCCTTCTTGCCTTCGTTAGGCACAAGTGTTCCAGAAGTTAACAATTTGGTGGTGATCGGTCGATAATCCTCTAGTTCACTGAGGCCTTTCATCACATCCTGATAATTGATCGACGATGGTAGTTTCTGGCTGGATGTTCTCGGGTACGAGATCAGTTGATCAAGGTACAAACGTTCAGCGAGTCCCAATGCAACTCGTGGGGTAAACCCAAAGTGCCTGTAAGCCTCAGACTGAAGTGCTGATAGGTCAAATGGGGTTGGCGGAGTCAGCCGATAGGTCCTTGATTCTAATTTCTCAACTACGCCGGTCTTGTTGATGCATTCCTTGACAATTTTCTCAGCGTCCGTTTTTACATCGAAGCGCTCAGTTCGAGAATCTGCTTCTACTAGTTTGCCGTCGACTTCGATTACGGTGTGCAATACCCAATACGGAGTTGGGACGAAACATTGAATCTCTCTTTCTCTATCCACAACGAAACGTAGTGTTGGCCCTTGAACTCTGCCCGTGCTGAGGGTTGAATATCGATTGCTTGCCTTTAGAGCGGATTGCGTGAGGGAACGAGACAGATTGATTCCATAGAGCCAATCCACTTCATGACGGCACATACCTGCATAAGCTAAGGTAAAATCGAGTTCCGGTGAGAGATTTGAGTACGCATCACGTAGTTCCTTAGGGGTTAAGGTAGAAAATTTCATTCTCCTAGCCTTTCTATCGGCTCCCCCACAAGCATACTTTAGAACCGTGTAGCCAATCAATGATCCTTCTAAGTCGTAATCGCAAGCGTTGACAAACTGATCAGCCTCCTTCGACACTTTAGCTATCGACTCAATCCATTTCCCCTGTCGCTTCTGTCCTCGCTCTACGAGATTTTTGGGTTGCCACGAGAAGTCCCAGACGGGATACTGAGATCTGGCCTCTTTGCCTTTTGCTGCCACTGCATACAGATGGCCCAATGCTGAACAGACCAGGATCCGTTCTTGATCGTCTGCAACTTCGAAGAACGGAACTCCGCTTACGCTGATCTTCTTCGGCTTGCGCTTACCCCCGAGAGCCTCCGCTACGTGCAGAGCTGCATCAGGTTTCTCTGTGACGATCAGGGTAGTTGTCAATCACTCCACCCTCTCTTTGGTTTTGAAGTATTGAATAATTTCTTTTACGGCACGTCCGGTCTCGTTCAAGCCTTCTAGCTTACCATAATAGGTCTGTTTTGTCAGATCTCCATAACCCTTGTTCCACGCCGAGTAAGCAGACTCAATTGTTTCAAGTGCTGACCGATGGAGTTCACAGAACTCAGATGACTGCTCCTTACGCCTCTCACAGAGAGGACACTGATCGGACTCGGACATATACTTCCCGTTAGATCTCGACTGACTAGAAACCTTCCCATTTAGAGGTTTTTGCTTGATGCGTGTCAGAATCTCAGAAAAGTAGCGTTTTGATTGGGAAGACTGGCGATCCAACTTCGCTGCGAAACGTCAATAGCGCCTCGCCAAGACGATTCAGATATGGATTGTTCCAACGGTTACCTTCGTGGTCTCCTGCTTCCGAGGCCACCTATTATCCAGGCGGATACAACCATGGCTGTCGACGCTAGAACTTGAGAGAGAGAATATACATAGATCGGATTCAGGCTTACAAACGACTGTTCAGTGCTCAGGAGAGATAGCGCGGTTCCGTGCAACTGAGAATTGCTGCTCATTACACCCCAAAACCAGTTCGATCCGATTACGTTCGGAACGTACAGAATGAAAACAAATACGGCGACGGAGAACGTAACGACTCTTAGAAGACGAAGATTGGCTAACGTATCAACTTGGGACACTCCACGTTTTGGAAAAATCCGTGCGGACTCCTCATACCAGAGTACAAGAGAGAGGAGAACAACACCGACTACAGGCAACCATTCTAACGGAATTGAAAGATTCATCGTTCCGAATGCGATCTCTTGTGTTTTTGTCTGAAATCCGTGCAAAGTAACGTAAATGAGGTAAAACCAGTCTAGAAGAAAAACAATCAATGTAACACCAATAACTGAAGAGGCTTTAATGAGAGACTGACTAGATGCCATTCAATAGTTCCTTCTTGGGCGCAAGTTGGCAATGGGTACTATAAAGAATATCTCAGTTACACCAGCAGTTGGAGGGCCAAGGTGCTGAGTATGGACGATCAAGAACGGGTTCGGATTATCGGAAAAGGGACATGGCTGGACATGATTGCTAGTCGTGTCATACTGCGTGAAGAAAGATTAGGCCGGACTGGCATACTCCGAACGGAAAGCGGGCTTGGAGCATCAGGCATACCGCACGTGGGAAGTCTCGGAGACGCAATTCGAGCATACGGAATTAAGTTGGCGTTAGAAGTCCAAGGCAGAAAATCTGAATTCATAGCATATTCTGACGACATGGACGGCCTGCGAAAGGTCCCGGAAGGGATGCCGGACTCTCTCAGGAAATATTTAGCGCACCCTGTTTCAAGTATTCCCGACCCATACAATTGTCACACAAGCTACAGCAAACACATGAACGCACTCCTTACTGATGCAATGGACAAGTGTGGAGTGGTGTACACTTTCCATTCTGCGACGGAAGACTACAACAAAGGGCTCTTTACAGAACAAATCAGGAAAATCCTCTCTGCGGCTGATCGCGTAGGAAAGATCGTGAAAGATGAAGTGGGTCAGGAAAAATACACGACAGTTCTCCCTTTCTTTCCCATCTGCGCTTCCTGCGGCAGAATTTACACCGCCCAAGCGAAAACGTTCGAACAAACAACAGACAAAGTCACGTACTCATGTGAAGGGAGTTCCACAACGAAGGGGCAAGTGGTTCAAGGCTGTGGCTACAAAGGAGAAACCGACATCAAAAGTGGACACGGAAAGCTTCCTTGGAAAGGCGAATTCGCGGCGAGATGGGACGCACTTAAGATCAACTTCGAAGCACATGGCAAAGAACTAACCGATTCAGTCCGCGTCAATGATAGGATTTGCGAAGAAATCCTAGGTTACCCTGCCCCATTTCACGTCAGATACGAACTCTTCTTGGACAAAGGAGGCAGAAAGCTGTCAAAATCAAAATCCGCATTAGACGTCATCACACCCCAGACATGGTTCAAATATGCTCCACCACCTTCGCTCAATCTGCTAATGTTCAAACGAATCACTGGAACACGAAGTCTGGGCGTGGAAGATATCCCAATATACGTAAATGAGTTGCAGCAACTTGAAGAAATTTATTTCGGGACACGAAAAATCTCAGACGAAAAAGAACTCGCTAAATCACGAGGACTCTTCGAATACACACATTTCCTGAAACCGCCCACAGCCTCAAGTGCTCACATACCCTACAATCTCTTAGTATACCTGGTAACGATAGCACCACAAGAGAATAAGCACGATTACGTCGCCGCGAAACTTCGCGAGTATGGTTACCTAAAAGGAGACAAAATAGAGAACATCGATGAACAACTCACTTACGCCACAAATTGGGCAAAAGACTTCCAGTCCATCGCTGAATCAAGAATAGAACTCACAAACCCACAACGGTTAGCAATAGAAGATTTGATTTCCATCGTACGCAACGAGACAGATGAGAGAGCGCTTCAAAACTCCATATTTAACCTAGCAAAGAAATATTCACTAGATATGCCAGAATTCTTCAAACTGCTTTACAAGATCCTGCTTGGCTCACCTCGAGGTCCGAGGCTAGGACCCTACATCAAAGCGATGGGAAGCGATAACGTGGCACGTGCATTGGAAAGAGCGATATCAGTAGCGTCACAGAAACCCTAACAGTTCCTTAATAGTAGAAAGAAACGTCGAGATTAGCATCCGTTTTCGAAAATCTAGATTTCTGTGATCTAACGTGATCTATAGCGAATACTATTCTTCTAGTTCCTTGATCTTGTCTTCGAGTTCTTCGAGGCGTTTCGCTAATTTGGCAACTCGTTCATCAATTAATTTCTTTACTTCTTCCAGATCGGTATCGTTTTTTCCCAATTAATTCACCTCAGCCAAACACTCAGTTTGTTCTTACAAGTTAAAACGTGTTCTTACTTAGCGCTAGGTTAGTTGACATCAGGGATCAAGTCAAGACCCAGAATTGTCGTTAGCATTGCCTTTACGCGAACTCGCATGCCCTTCCTAATGCCGGATGGGACGGCTTCTGGGCCGAGCCTGCATGATTGCGGCGTTTTGTTCGGATCACTTTCGTAGTAGAATAGGATGTCGTAGAATCTGTCGTCATGTATACCCACCAGAATAACCTCCATCACTACCGCGACAGTCTGATCTTGCAATTCAAATCACACAGGCATTACCGTCACAGCCTTAAGCCTAGTCCATACCTCCAGAAGTCTCACGGCTTCGTAACTCTAGAATTTCGTTGTCGAGACAGAGTTAGATCACCAATAGTCCATTCAGGATTAATCTGAACGTTCGTTAAGGACTTGTTCAATGAATTTAGATCGACGCCGGGATTCTTTCTTTTACGTAGGGTAATAGCGGCTAGAGCTAGAATAATTCCTGTGGTGACAATTATCGATGAGCCTGAAGGGAACTCAGGAGTGGGAGTAGGTGTTTGAGAACAATTCCCATTTACAAATCCACTGCTCGAACATACGTACGCATTAATAGACAGAGTCTGACCCGGATTGACCGTAACGCCTGACGCAAACACAATTTCTGGAAAACCATCCGCTGAGACATACAGGGTATAGATACCGGGCGCTAGTCCTCCCAGTTCGTATTGGCCATTCACGTTTGCGCTGAATGAGGTTTTAGCGTTCATACAACCCGGCATAGTCGAAGCCTGATCGGGCGGTCCTCCCGGACACATAGTAAGCGCGTAACCAGTATTCGGGTCTAGTTCCTCACTCATTTCCGCGTAAACATTCCCTGCCACATTAATTGCTTGACCAAAAGAAAGCCCCACCGAGCCGCAACCGCTACCGCATAGTATGGTTCCAGAGATCGTACCTGTGGCGGATTGACCTTTCACCATTACATATGGTACTG
>DASQZS010000164.1:0-10013 GCA_035638535.1 Candidatus Acidiferrum sp. | reverse complement strand
CATGTCCATTGTTTGTTCTTCTCAGTATCGAGAAATGACATTCGATCCATGCAGCCAAAGCATGGGTCGATTGCGGTAAGCACTACTGGCACGTCCGCAAGCGTCTGCCCTTTCAGAATCTCCAAGGCTAAAGGTAGATTTGCAAGGGTTGGCTGGCGTGACTTCACCCGATCAGGTGTACGGCCACCGGTGGATTTGACGTAGTAGAATATTTCTCCTCGAGGTGCTTCGCAGCGCGACGAATGTTCTCCGGCCGGGATGACTGGGGGGATCTTGACTTTGATCGGTCCCTCTGGTAGGTTTTCTACTGCATAACTGATCATATTTGCTGATGCGATGATCTCGTCGAGTCGCAATCGAAGAAGTGCTTGTACATCTCCCTCAGTTCGCGTCACGATCTCGAACGGTACTTCGCCGTAAGCTGCGTACGGGTTGTTTAGGCGAACATCTTGTCGTAGACCTACGTATCTTGCCATCGGGCCGACGGCGCAAAGCTTCTCTACTGTGTCTTGTGTGACGTGAGCACCTACTTTGTGGGTACGTTCGAGCATCGTTTCTTCTGTATCGATGATTTCCCTATAGTAACGTGCCCGATCGGTCATGAACTTCATCCGTTCAACTATGTGCTTCTCCATGCCTTCAGGCATGTCGCGGCGTACGCCGCAGAAGGCGTTCATCGATTTGTGAACCCGATTTCCTGAAATTGCTTCTACAAGGTCGAGAACAACTTCCCGATCTTGCCACACCCACATGAAGAGCGTATCGAAACCAGCCCAATGGCCCATTAAGCCAACCCAGAGAAGGTGGCTGTGGATTCGCTCCATCTCACATATGATCAACCGTATGTATTCGGCACGTTTAGGAACTTGAAAGATCGTTAATCCTTCGACCGCTTGACCATAGCAGAGACTGTGGACGAAACTACAGATCCCGCATGTTCGTTCGAACATGTACATGTTCTGGACCCACGGTCGCATTTCTGCTGCTTTCTCGAGGCCGCGATGTACGTAACCGATTCTTGGAATAACGTCGACGATTCGTTCGCCCTCCAATATGATTTTGAAGTACTCTGGTTCCTTCAGGGATGGATGAATTGGTCCGAACGGTACCAAGTTCTCTGCTGAATATTCCATGAGTCCGGCTGATTCTTCTCTACGTTTGTCGGCATCAGAAGTCATTGTTTCGGTTCAGCCTCCAAATGTAATCGTTTTCGAATCTCTGCTGGCTTAGAGCTTTTCAGCAATGGTGGTGGCAGGTCGGACGGCCAGCTGTCTGGTAGTAGGAGCTTCTTGTCGTTCCAAGGGTTTCCTTCAAATCCTGTCCCAAACATGTCATGGACTTCCATTTCATACAGTATCGCACCCGGGATAATGCTCACGATCGAAGGGGCAGTAGATGTCTTCGCGACTTTAGTTCTGACGTGGATTGTTTCGCGCTCATGCGAAAAGTGATACATTATTCCAATTTCTTGACCCAAGTCAAGCCCTGTAATGGTCGTGAGGAGACGCAGTTTGAGATCCTGGACTAAACGTGTGATCAGAGGTCGAAGATTGTCCTTATCCACCTCTACGACTGTCTCACCCTTCCTCAAGGTGACAACTTTGGAGTTCGTTTCGTTGGCGATCTTCGCGATTTGTTCTAGAATATTTTCACTCATTCGACCTCACCTAACAATTTCAATACGCCGTACATGATGGCTTCAGGCCGTGGAGGACAACCTGGGATGAACATGTCTACTGGGATTACGTCTTGTATCCCTTGACCTACATTGTAACAGCCTTTGAAAACTCCGCCTGTAGCGGCGCATGCTCCTATTGCGATTACGTGTTTAGGTTCGGGAAGTTGCTGGTAAACGCGCTTCAAAGGTTCCTTCGTCTGTGCGTTGACCGTACCGGTCACTATGAGTACGTCAGCATGTCTTGGACTGGGGACGAGAACTGCACCGAATCGTTCAATGTCATATCGTGGTGTTAAGCTGGCTACTAGTTCGATGTCACATCCATTACAAGAAGACGCGTTGATGTGGAATACCCATGGTGATCGGGTTCTAGCCCATTTCGCCAATTGTTCAAGCAAGTTCCGCACCTCCAGTGTTGACAAACCAAAGCATCAAGACGAAGAGAGAGAAACCTCCTGAAAGCGTGAATAGGAAAGGCCACAGTATGTCTCCCGCAGTAATTGAGCTGGCAAGCAACATGCCGACAACATCGAAGGCCACGAATAGGACCGCGTACACGAACAGTTCTGAGTGATATTTACCGCGTTCCGGAGGGAGTTCCTCTCCGCCAGAGAACGCTTCAAATTTAGTTCCTTTACCAGTGCTTACCTTGCCAATTCTGCCGGCTATGATGTAGAAGACGAATACGAATATGATCACGGACATGAGCACGGTTACTAGATCAATGCTAACTAGCAAATGCGTCCTCCTCCATCATACTTGCTTTAATGAACTCCACAATCGATCTTGCTGATGTGGTGACGTTCGGTGATAAGCTGGTACCGATTTCAAGCTGTTCAGGTTGAATTGCTAACACCCAACACTGGCTATTCGGCAGGAACCGTTCAACAAGCAACTTCAATGGGATTCCATGCGTTGTGAAAAAAGGATAATTCGTCTCATTCATAGTGACCAGACGTGCGTCTCCGGTTCGCAAATTCATGTCACAGGCATCGATGAATACGACATGTTTAGGTCTAAGCGTTCCAATTCTGGCGATTATCGATTCAACATTATCTTCACCGTTGAAGAATTGTATCGCGCCTGACCTCTTCTCCCCCAGAGACTCAACGATGGAGCTGCCTACGTAATCATCTCCGCGCAAAGGGTGACCTACACCCACCAACACGACCTTGCAATCGGCTGAAGCTGCAACTAAGATACCTTTCAGGATAGTCTGCCATTCAGCCGAGGTCGTATGGTTCATTCCCTTCGGCTCCAACAGTTTGACAACCACCGAGTCCCCGTTTGGAAATGATGGTAATTAAGAGGTTGGCGTAATTCTCGGAGTTGATAAGACGAGGAACGAAGAATTCTTGTAGCCGAATTAACCTTTCGCGTCGTTCATCTCGTCGAGTATGCTATCCTCTCGTTCCGGCCGAGCGAAATCGTAAACTTAAGTCGGTAGTTGCCGGCTTTGCGTTCTGAAGTCAGATATCGTCCTAAGAAAAGAGGAGGATGCGTTCAGGATTATACTGGCGGAATTTCCTTGAACGCCAATTCGATATCTAATCCATGCTTCTTATGGTATGCGACGCTCGTGTAGTATACCGCTATGCAACCAACGACTATCCCTAGCGCGAGGACTGCTCCGTATGACGTGAGCGTAACGATGAGTGGGTTGATCAGAGCTAGATACCCGATGTAGAGGAAGCAGATGGTTGTCAGGAATCCTAGTATGCTGATTACCGGGATGCTACCGATCTTCTTCCTCATGAACCCGGGAGCCATGAGTAGCAGGTCCTTCTTAGTGAATGGGAATATCATGGTAGCTATTCCAGGTACGACGAAGGAGAACGACCAAAGGAATGTCCCAATGGTTTCAGCCGTTGGCCAACTCGTGAACCAGTAGAGTCCAAGGATCACTATTGATAGCAGCGTGATCGCTATTATCGACATGTAAGGTGTTCTGAAGCGTTTGCTCACGTTCGCCATTCTAGTTGGGATGATCCGGTCGAAGGACCAGGCGAAGAAGTATCTGCTGGGTATCCAGAAGTACACGAATGGTGCCGGTAACGAACCTACCAGTATCGTGAAGATGATCAGGAATATGAGAGCCTGGTTCGGGTACGCTATCAGAGAGAGAATCAGAGTATGTGTTGGTGCATAAGGTATCAAATTAGAGTAAGCACTCGGCGCATTGTCCCATAGAAATCCAAGTGAATACATCCAGTTAGGGCCTACCGCGTTTAGCGTTAACGTAGAAGTAACTGCCCAGAAAATTATTCCGAGAACGAGTGACAACATCAGCGCAATTGGAATTGTTCGTTTTACGTTCTTGACTTCGCCAGCCATTACGTTGGCGAAGTTTCCTCCCAACAAGAATAAGGCCGCGAACGGAAGGCTCGCTAGTGATCCCATAATTGTAATCGTGGGAGGAGACCATCCTTGTTGAGCGGATAACGCGCTGATTCCAGAATACGTTGAGTACTGCCCAAGCACGGTATCCCATTTTGCTGCGAACATGGTCGGCGAAGTTGTACCGAGCAAGAACCACATAATTATGATACCTACAACAGCAGTTCCCCAGCTGACATACAGGAAACTCTTGACCGCTCTCGCTCCAACTATTGCGAGAACAGCGAAGCAGAGTGTTATTGCTATTGAAAGAGCGAATCCTCCGATAGGGGCACCTAGCCAGGTCCCGAGCGCGATTGTTCCCTGTGAATTGTATAGGAAACCCCAGGTTTGTACGGACGTTGAAATTGCCGACGCAAAGGCCGCAGTCCCGCCGACGTATGCGGTTGCAAAGACCGAGAACATGTAAAGAAACGACCACGCAAATCCAACCGCCGGGTGAATGATTCTTGCAACCCAAACGTAGTCGTTGCCGGATCTGGGCATTATGACTCCCATCGCCCAGTAAATCATCATCAGTAGCACGAAAGGTATCCCGGTAAGCAACAATGCGTAGGTAAGGTTGGCTCCTGGATTAAATCCGTAATACCAAGGAAATTGCAGGATAGTGTAGGTTAATGCGAATACCGCAGCAGATGCGATAAGCAGCGTATCGAAAGTTCCGAATTCTCTAACTAAACCACTAGATGTTCGTACAAAGAAGGTCTTTTCCGCTGGTTTTTCGCTCATAGTCACACCTTGACATTCGCGAGACGCACCCCGGAGACAGCATATAAGACAGATGAGTCAAACCCTATTTGCAAATTAAACAGAAAAGGATTATTTACAGGACGAAACCCACGGTTCGGTTGACTTCTTGACTCAGCATGGCGGTCTTTCAGCGTTCTTCCAGGATGCTCTTGCCATAATTGAAGCGGCAAAGCGAAACGGAATCGAAATGCGACTTATGGGCGCAACGGCAATCTACTATCGCTGCCCAGGATCTGAAAATCTGAATCAATCAATGAACAGAACTCTGACAGATCTGGATTTTGTGACGCTATCAAAATACATTAGCCATATCCCCGATCTCTTCTCGAATTTAGGATACGATGGGAATGAACGTGTTAACACGATGTTCGGACTGACCCGACAGATTTACACTGCTAGGCAGGGCGGTAGGCATGTGGACGTATTCATCGACAAGTTGAGCTTCTCTCACGTAATTGATCTCACGCGCAGATTGGAAATCGATCCAGCTACGCTCACTTTGGCCGATCTCCTACTTGAGAAAATGCAGATAGCCAAGATAAATGAGAAAGATCTGAAAGACACCGTCATACTCCTACTGGGGCATGAATTAAGCGACAAAGACGGCGAAACGATTAACGCGAAATACGTCGCAAAGTTGTTGTCGGATGACTGGGGGTTCTATTACACCGTAACTAGCAACCTGAAAACGACTAGAGACTATGCCGAAAGGCTCACTCTGCTCTCTCCTGAAGAGAAGATGGTCGTCACAGGAAAGATAGATGCTCTTCTCGATCAAATCGAGAAGCAGGGTAAGTCGATCAAATGGCGTATGCGTGCGAAGGCCGGAACGCGGATGCCATGGTATGACGAAACGGAAAACGTCGAGAACCGATGAGCGCGCAAGGCTGATTTATTGAAGTCAGCCTTGTGTCAGCAGGAAATTCTTTATCGAGCTGCCATCCAACTCGATGAGTGCGCCACGGAGTATGCCCTCGCTATATTCGCTGCCAGGGTTTATGCATAGGGTGTTTCCGATTTTTATGAATCCTTTCGATTCATGAATGTGCCCGTGAAGACCTAATAGCGGCTGGTACGTTTCGATCGCTTTCCGTACAGAAGTGCTCCCTCCGCCCATCATCACTATTTCTCCTCCGACTATAACCGGTTTAAGGCTGCTATCCAATTTGGGACATGTGTCGATTCCTGAGTCGATTGGCGGAACATGAAGGTTGAAAATGCATTTTCGCATGTCTGTGACCTCCGAAGACATTTTTTCAAGTTTAGTCCACAATTGGTCTTCGGTACATTCGCGTGGCGTCTTCCATGGGGTTGGGTTGCTCCATCCCGTGCTCATCATTTGGTAGTCTCCAACTTGTACGACTTTATCTTCAGGATCGACGACGTAACTTGAATTGCTAATGATTTTTTCGATCTCAGATATGTCGTCGTTCCCGCCTGTGATGTAGAAGTTTATTCCAGATCCTTTCAAGCGCTCTTCTGCGATCTGAATCCATCTTTTGACGTTATCCAGCATTAATTCCACGAAGATGGAGTGGACCTTCTTTTCATCGTCCTGGATTTGGCTCATTTCCTCTGGAGTAGTCAAGTATGGATAGTATCCGGTGAACCGTATGGTTTTCTCCAGGTCGTGAAGCTCCTCTTCTTTTTTGATGGTGTATTTGCTTCCCAGAAATGTTGCATGAAATTTGCCATTGGGCTCTTTGACGATGGGAATGATCATCTTACCTGTGATGTCACCGCCCATGATGAGCGTGTTGGCTTTGTAGAATTTTCCTGCGTTAACGAATTTTAGGAAACATTTCTCGGAACCATGAAGATCTGTAGCGAAGAAGATCTTGCTGGTCAACTTTGCATATCCTTCATGTTAAAATTGGTAAGCAGACGGTTCATTTGGCTCTCCGGTTCATGCGCATGCTATTCGAGCACGTGAATATTCTTTCTCTCGCACATTTGCTTCAGAACTTTTGGCCAGACGGTTACGCTAATCTCACCCAAATGTGCTTTGCGGAGTAGCAGCATCAAAGTTCGTGACTGACCGATTCCTCCTCCAATGCTCAGGGGAAGCTCGTTGTTAATGATGCCTTGATGATATGGAAGCTTCAAGAAATCAAGTTGTCCTGAAATCTCGAGCTGTTGCTTAAGTGACTTAGAGTTGACGCGGATTCCCATCGAGCTCAGTTCGTGGCGACGCTTTGTCACGTGATTCCATACTAAGATGTCACCATTAAGACCGTGCCACTGCTTTCCTTTTTCTTGGGTTTCTGTCACCCAATCGTCGTAGTCAGCGGCTCTCATTTCATGAGGAAGGCCATCCTTAAGCGGCCAACCTATGCCGATTATGAATATTGCCGGATATTTTTGAAGTATCTCAGTCTCTCTTTGTTTGCGCGGCAGGTCCGGGTACATTTCGAGAATTTCTTCGGCGTGTAAGAAAGTGAGTTCGTCAGGAAGGCTGGGATATTTGTCAGATCGTAATTGAGGATAGAGTTTTTGCACGTGCACTTCTGCGCCTTTAATTACTTTCCAAATTTTCTTGACTGTGCCCTTCAGGAACTCTAAGTTGCGCTGGTCCCCTGCAATTGCCTTTTCCCAGTCCCATTGATCGACATACGCGCTATGATCGTGGTCTAAGAAGTAATCCTTCCGCACCGCATGCATATCTGTACATATTCCCTCACCGACTGCCATCTCGAACTGTTTCAGAGCAACGCGTTTCCATTTTGTTGCTGCTTGCACTACCTGAGCTTCTATGGGATGTTTGTTATGATCGTTAGAAATGTGAAACTGGACCGGTGTACGCGAACCATCACGATCCAGCATATCATTCACACCGCTCTCAACATCCACAATCAATGGCACCTGAACCATCATTAGGTTCAATTCTTTGCACAGGTTCTCTTCTATGTAGTTCTTCGCCGCGAAGATGGCCTTCTGCGTCTCTTTACGATCTAACAGAGAATTATAATTTGTTGGAAGAATTTTCTCAACTTCAACGTAATCGCCAATACCTGGACCAGCCAGATCTGCCTTCTTACTCATCAAAGCCCTTACCGCCACGGGCTTCGGCTATTATCACCTAATATTGATGCTGTTGATTACCAAAAATGGCAACGAAGGTAGAGGGTACAAATTTCACGGTGCCATGCTTCTCAACCGATCGCTCATCCAAGTGAAAAAAATTGGTACAAATCGATCTCGATGCGCCTATCGCGAAATACATGAGGCGTACAATTTACTCAATCGCCGGAGAAGATACATGTGTACAGGCCGCGAAGACTATGAAAACCCATGGTGTCGGAAGTATTTTCATCGTGGAGAAGGAAGAAATCATTGGGATTCTAACTGAGCGAGACATACTGAATCGTGTAATTGGAGAAGGTCTTGATCCATCGAAAGTTAAAGCTCATGACGCAATGAGCTCTCCTCTGGTGACGATCGACTCTGATGCTAAAGTCCATGAAGCGTTGGAAATCATGGCCCTGCATGATTTTCGCAGATTGCCCGTCGTTGAAGACGGAAAGGTCGTCGGACTTCTAGCCCAACGATTTATGATTCACGAAGAGTTGCGTGAGTTACTGGAAAAAGCATCACGCCCAGCCATAGAGTCAGTAAGATTGCACGCGTTCTATCGCGGGAAAATCGAGGTGAATTTGAAGGTGCCTGTCAGAACATTCAACGATTTCGCTCTCTGGTACACACCAGGCGTATCACAACCTTGCAAAGACATAGCCAAAGAGAAGAGCAAAGTCTTCGATTATACTAACAAATGGAACAATGTCGCAGTAGTCTCTGACGGGACTCGCGTTTTGGGCCTTGGAGATATCGGCCCAGAAGCTGGTCTGCCCGTGATGGAAGGCAAAGCCCTACTCTTCAAGTATCTGGGCGGAGTGGACGCATTCCCGATCTGTCTCTCCACAAAGGACCCCGACAAGATCATTGAAATCGTCAAAGGAATACAACCCTCCTTTGGCGCTATCAACCTTGAAGATATATCTCAACCAAAATGCTTCTACATTCTTGACAAGTTACGGTCCGAAGCAGAGATACCTGTGTTTCATGACGATCAACAAGGAACCGCTACTGTCATCCTTGCCGGAACCGAGAATGCCCTCAAAATAGTCGGAAAGAAACCTCACGATACTCTCGTTGCACTCGTTGGAGCTGGCGCGGCTAATATTCGAGTAGCCTGGTTGCTTATCGCAGCCGGAATTAACCCAGGCAATATCATCATGGTCGACAGCAAAGGTGTCCTGAATCAAGCGAGAAAAGATCTAGTTGGGTTTCCACAGAAAAGCGAACTAGCCAAAGTTACCAATCAAGAACAACGAACAGGAGGCATAAGAGAGGCAATGAAATCAGCAGACATTGTAATCGCTGCCTCTACATCTACACCAGGACTGATTCGAAGAGACTGGGTCAAAGATATGGCGTCCGACGCAATCGTCTTCGCATGCGCTAATCCCCAACCAGAAATTTGGCCCTGGGACGCAAAAGAGGCAGGTGCGCGTATAGTTGCTACTGGTCGATCGGATTTTCCAAATCAAGTGAATAATTCACTTGGTTTCCCAGGAATTTTCAGGGGAGTATTGGACGTACGTGCAAAGAAGATCACCGATGCCATGTGCATTGCTGCAGCCCACGAAATGGCGAGAGTTGCGGAAGATCAGGGAATGAATGAAGATTACATCCTCCCCAGAATGGATAACGCTGAAGTCTTCTGGCGAGAGGCTGTGGCCGTTGGAATTAAAGCACAAGAGGAAGGACTAGCTTTGCTGAAAGCTTCACGTGAACAGTTAACCGAAGACGCAAAGAAGATCATCATGAGGTCCAGAGAAATGACACATACGAGTACCGTGGCAGGCTTTATCCGAAACCCTGACTCAGAAATCAGGCTGCTAGTTGCTGGAGAATAGCACAACCGCACCAGAAGGTCAATGCCACTCTAATATCTTGCATGAAATAAGTAGCTTCCCTTTGGTTGGCAAATATGATAACACTACTGACCGTATATCTGACTATTAACGATGCGACAAGCGAAAATGAGGAACAATCATGACGAGAGTAGGAGTTAATGGAGTCGGTAGAATCGGACGATGCTTTTTCAGAGCTGCCTTTGAAGCCGGCGTAGATGTGGTAGCCGTCAATGATGTTGTCAACGCGTCAACGATCGTTCATTTGCTGAAAT
>DASQZS010000163.1:0-2973 GCA_035638535.1 Candidatus Acidiferrum sp. | reverse complement strand
ACGTCGGAATCGGAATGGGTGGAGGAACCGACGTTGCAATTGAAGAAGCGGACATAGTCCTGATGACGAATGACCTTCAGAAAATCACGGACGTCGCGAGGATGAGTAAGAAAGCCTACCATACTATAATGACAAACTTCTACGGAACAGTAGCAGTAGATGGAATAGGCGTCACTCTTGCATTCCTCGGATTTCTAAGTCCCCTTCTAGCCGCGGGAATACACGTTGTCTCGGAGCTAATTTTTATTCTGAACTCTGCTAAGCTTATCAGATGAGATTGATCCCAGTAGTATCTGAGCAATCATGCACTGCCGCAACTTAGTGCCTATCATTCTGGTTGCACTGGCGCTAGCAGTATTTCTTTCAGGGCATATTGTTTCAGCTCAATTGCCGTCGTCATATGCTAAGATTACTGATGTGAGCGCCCCGAGTGGTGTGAAGCTTGGACAATCCCTGATCGTTAGTGTAACTGTCTCGTATTCCTTCAATCTAAACGCTGGACAGAGCTTGTTTATTGCGATTCGGGATCATACGGAGAATGGAAATCCGTTTCCTGCAACGGCCATCTCCAGCTCTTGCTCCAACCCAGCAGGACAAGCAATCTCAGTCTGTTTTGCTAGCATAAGTAACTCGAGCTGCGTTGAGTACTGTTCAGGGAATTTCATAGCCTCTTTCACCATAACTGCCCCGAATCTGACTGAAGTATGGAGTCTATTCGTGTTCGCTCAGATAATTCAAATTAACCGACCAGGGCCTGGACTTAACTCGACCCCGCCGGTATACTATGACGTAGTGACTGAGGATCTAAAGCTCGTACACGTCACGATTACCTAAAAGCGAGCCGAACTGAACGTAGACTTACCAAAATCCAGTAGCCATTAGGGTACGAGAACAGGTTTCCCTTTGATGAGATATAGAGCGAATATTGAAATAAGAAACGGAATCGCGACAAAAGTCAAAACTCTAGCCCATAACAGATTCGTGACGCCTCCAAGAGTGTAGACAACATACCACACTAAGCCGTCTTCACTGTTGTTCACGAGAACATTTGACATCCCTACTAGGCTTCCCGTCGTTACGTATTGTACCCAAGGATCGGCCCAGTTCGTAGTCACGTGGAATGCGAAGTTCAGCATAAGAAGCCCGAATGTCTGAGCTAGACTTGAGATTCTAAACCCGAACAAGCTTAGGCCAAGTTTCGCAAGACCATACAGACCAACGTAGACAATCACATAGTAGACCAGAGTACCCTCAATCGGATTAAGCCCATTCATGAAAAGCAGCCAAGTTCTCGAACTAAACAGATAACCCGCAATACCGACTAGAACAGCTAACTTCACATCACGACGCGTTAATCTAGGCTCATTGGCTTCCAAAAATTTTCAACTTCCCTACGTTTTCGTAATTTTGCTTGAGTGGTGTAAACCAGTTATTCTAGCCCTCGTTAAATGTTGTCTGACTGCCCTGTCTGGTGCGCAGTTATCGGCCAACTGTTAGTGCGATATCGTCACAAAATTAGCGTTTTCGTGTTTCTAGTATGACTGGGGCCAGTAAAGGAAGCGGGTCATGCCCAGTCTTCCTGTCCTTCTTCGGCTTTGGGTTTCTTTTTCTCAGTTAACTTTTCGATTCGAATAATGTGGTGCTCAGAGAGGACTCTGTATCCTTCGTCGAGACCCAGATGACGGAGTGCATGTTCCACTTGTAGCTTAGCGTCCTTAGGACTTACTTGTCCATCGGTTTGATCGAGAATCAGTTTTCCGCTTTTCAGGGTTACGTCCGTTTTCAGTCTCTGCCTTAGCAAGTCAGCAAGTTCTTTCTCAGCCTTAATGTCACCCAGCTCGATTTCTATCAAACCCATCACCGCGTGTAGTGTTGGGTCATGTTGGCGCACTTCACGTTTTAGTTTTGGCTATGCTATAACCAACAATACCCATCGCCAGTCTCGCAAAGCCACTCACCAACATGGACACGGACAGCAGTATTATCAGGAACACGAATCCGATTGCTGGCAGAGCGAAGACTACGAGTGCGAAAATCAGATTCAACACACCGGCAAGGAGTCGCAGAGCACGCAACCAACCCGGCCCTCCGAAAGAAACACAGGAAATCAGGTCTCGAATTCCATGGAACAGAAGCGCTATGGCCAACAGTGAAATCAAGAGACTTAATCCGAAGATTGGGTCGAACAAGACTACCAAGGCCAACAGAATCACTATAACACCAAAGACCGCTTCTATCGCTCTACGCCAACCGGGGATATCACGTCTGATGATGCCTAACGCGAGACCGGACAGGCCGATCGCGACAAAAGCAAAACATAGAATAAAGACCAACGTTAGCAGCGCCAAACCGGGTTCTGAAAGTACAACCAGCGAAAGAATAATTGAGATGATTCCAAGGACGATGTCGGCAATTCGCGATAAGGTAGGCGCTCGATGAGCGGTGGATCCGGACAATTCTATTAAAGCTCGCCTAACCGAGCGGGGTGAATATATAGATTCACAGGGAAAATTTGCCAGACGACCATAAAGTCTTGTTTTTAGAATCAAAAAACGAAAGAAAGTGAATAATGTAAAATACCGCGCTCTCGCGGTTCTAAGTAGACGAGTTCTACAGACATTAAGGCTGAATAATTTTTCAAGTGAGTAATGAAATGGCTTCGTCACAATCAAGCGGCTTCGACTGGTTGGGTGTGGGGAGGAGAATGAAATCCCCAGCCGTCAAATTGGTGATTTCATGCATCCTCTTGGTTGTGATCTATTCACTTGAGAAACCTATCACCGAATTATTCGCATTAGCCGTCGGTGAGAGCGTTGCGTTTGTCCTTTACCTCGTGCTGCTTGTTCCTCCGGAAATCCTCGCTTCCTACTGTGTGTATCAGCTTTACGTAGCCTTCAGTACGCCAGTGATACAATTCTTGTTAGCTAAGTTGAAGGTACGTTCAGCAACATCAACAATTCTCCTTTTGAACAA
>DASQZS010000162.1:0-5199 GCA_035638535.1 Candidatus Acidiferrum sp. | reverse complement strand
GTTGTCTGAATTCTGTTTATTACAATATTTACATGTCTTCAAACATATATCGCCATAATGAAATGTGCACCAACATGTAGAAAGGCATTTCGGCAGTGACGTAGAATGTCAGTTCGGTGATTACGTAATCTACAATGTGTTGCGCTTGACTTTGAATTACCGCACACTAAAAGCTCGATTGTGTGGCATTTAAGCCATAAGAAACACACGAAAAGCGTGGGCGTGAGTCAATTCTATTCAGCCATCACACTGATCCTGCGTATACTAATAACCCCAAGAACAGAACCAGAACAATTGAAACCACGAATATGGAACCCAACACTGGGAACGTTTTTTCCGAAAATGTCATTCTTAGATCATTAAGACTACTTACCGGTGTACCTATAAATATATATCTGCTAGCCATAATTTGTCTGCCAGAGGCATAGATTTTAGGCAGCGAGACGCGTAGGAGGTCGAGAACATGTCCTCTCTGGGTTCGAAGGTTATCTTGCCAAGGCAAAAGTTGCAGTTGGCAAGGTTTGCGTTGATGCAGAAGCTTGGGAGGCTTCGGTTCGATCCACATGACTTCGAAGTAACTCGCATTACTGTTGCTATTCCAACCCTGGAACCAATCTTTGATAATTACCGTATCGTACATATCTCAGACATCCATCTGGGTCAATGGTTGTCACCTGTGCGTCTCGATGGAGTTGTCGGAATCGTTAACGCACTCGAGGCTGATGTTGTGGCGATAACGGGTGACTTCGTGTCTTTTGTTGTTGACCCATTTGTAGACGAGTTATCCAATGCTCTTAGCAATCTTCGCCCGAAAGATGCTACGTTAGCGGTAATGGGGAATCATGATCATTGGATGAATCCAGAGAAGGTTCGAAAGGCACTCGAGCAATCCGGAGTCATTGAATTGAGGAATGACGTGTACACGGTGACGCGGAAAGATGCGCTGCTTTACTTTGCGGGCGTGGATGATGTGACCGTCGGAGCAGATCGTTTGGATCTGATTTTGGAGAAGTTGCCTTCGGTCGGTCCGGCAGTTTTGCTTGTGCACGAACCGGATTTTGCCGATATATCCTCCGCGACAGGAAGGTTTGCTCTGCAATTGTCGGGGCATTCGCATGGCGGGCAGATTGTTCTGCCCGTAGTTGGTCCACCAATTCGAGGATCCTATTGCAAAAAATACCCATTGGGCCGTTATCAAGTCGGCGATATGGTTGTCTATACTAATCGTGGACTTGGTGCGAACACTTTTTGGATTCGCATTAATTGTCCTCCAGAGATTACAGTAATTACTCTGAAGTCAACTAGCTAGGACTGGCGAGTATGAAGCGATCGATCTTACGAGCGGTGATGCACATTATCGTTCTCTGGATGGTTGAAGTGATCGGCATCATGATTCTGTCGAACGTTATCCCAGGCCTCGTAGTAAAGGATTGGAGAGCAGCGATTCTATGGATGGCTACGATAGGTCTGCTGAATGCGATTCTCTGGCCCACAATATCAAGAATTACGTTGCCCTTTCTAGCATTCACTTTCGGAATCGGAGCCCTGGTTTTGAACGGCATTATCATTTGGTTGTCCTCTCTCATCGTTGCTGGAGTTTCGATTGAAGGATGGGCTTTGATTTTGACGCCAATCGGCATAGCCGGAATCAACACCCTGACCTCAGGCGTTCTCTCGATTGACGATGACGCGACATTCTACCGCAACGTTCTCAACCGGTATCTTAAACGAGAAAAGAACAAGCCGCAAAGTGAACACCCAGGAACAGTGTTCTTGGAGATCGACGGATTATGCGAGGTAATTTTACGTCAGGCGATAGAGCGGGGTTCTATGCCGACTCTCTCGAGCTGGCTAGAGAGAGGAAGCCATAAACTCGTCACGTGGGAAACTGACCTCTCATCGCAAACTGGTGCTTCCCAAGCAGGGATCTTGCACGGTAACAACAATAACATACCCGCGTTTCGATGGGTTGAAAAAGAGAATGACAACAAAATAATGGTCTCTTCCGGTCTCTTCGATGCTCCTATTGTTGAGAAACGGATCGCGAATGGAAATGGACTATTGTCAATAATGGGTGCAAGCCGTTCGAACCTGTTTTCAGGCGACGCCGAGGACGCAATTTTCACATTCAGCAGACTAAGTAACATGAAAACATTCTACACTGGCACTTGGTACTTCTTCTATTCGAATCCGTATAATTTCCCGCGCACTCTTGCTCTGTACTGTTGGGATCTTCTTTTGGAGTTGCATTCCCGTATTCGTCAATGGGCACTGGATATTTCGCCTCGACTAAAACTCGGTTTTGTGTACTTCTTCGTTCGTGCAACTGCCAACGTCTTCCTGCGAGAAGTCACCACGTACACCATCATCGGAGATATTATGGAAGGTCGTGTGGACGCGGTATATGCTACGTATATGGGCTACGACGAAATTGCCCATCACACGGGCGTCGCTGACAAAGAGGCCTTCCGTATCTTAGGACAGCTTGATCGGCAATTTGCCAGGTTAGAAAGCGCTACAAAGGTCGCCTCGCGTCATTACAATCTAGTCATTCTATCTGATCACGGTCAAAGCCGGGGAGCCACTTTCAAGCAGCGATACGGACTAACACTCGAAGACCTCGTTCGAGAACATGTTCCAGCCAATCTTACATTACACAGCGAGTTTGACACAAACCTAGACCACTTCGGACAGGCCACAACCTATCCATTCGAGCAAGGCATTGAACGAACCAAACGCGCTCTCCACGTGAAGCAGCATGAATCGAAAGAAGAAAAAGCACACGTTATAGTACTCGCCTCTGGGAATCTTGGGCTCGTATATTTTACTCAATGGAAAGAACGACTAACCTTCGAGATGCTAGAGAAAACATGCCCCGGCTTGATCTCAGGCCTCGCACAACACGAAGGCGTAGGTTTCGTAATGGTAAATTCCAAACAAAACGGTCCAATGGCGATTGGGGGGAAAGGAACCTACTACCTCAACACCGACCGGATTGAAGGTGAGAATCCGCTAAAGCCATTCGGACCGAATGCGCCAAAACACCTACGCAGATACAACGGTTTCATTTATGCTCCGGATATTCTTGTAAATAGCTTCTACGACTCGGAGAAAGATGAAGTCGCGGCTTTCGAAGAAAAAATTGGCAGCCACGGAGGGTTAGGGGGTAATCAAACTAAACCCTTCATACTATTCCCATCGTATTGGAACCTAGGCAAACACATTGTCGGTGCAGAAAATTTGCATCGAGCCTTCAAAAAACAACTCGAAAAAGAACCCTTGAGACATCCGGGTCATCCGAGTAGGCCAGATGCACATACCGCTACTAGCGCTTTGAATGTCTGAGCTAATGTCAAGTTCAGAAGTTAGCTGTCTCAATGATTCGGGACAGCGTAAATTGCAAATAGCGACGCGAAGACCTGGCTCATTTACGTTGTTAAGCGCTATTTTCAAACTACTTTGTTGAGGAAGTTGAGGACGCGTTTGTTGAACTCGTCAGGGTTTTCTAGGTTGCTCATGTGTGCCGCTTTTGGGATTACGTGAATTTCAGATTTTGGAATCTTACTGTGCATTTCTTGCGAGGCTGAAGGAGGGGTAAGTTTGTCATTTTCGCCTACAAGGATAAGTGTTGGAACCTTGATGGCCGGGAGGGCCTCGGTTGTATCTGTTCTGCTCGATAGGGCCAGCAACGCTCCGCAGATACCGAGAGAAGAGTTCGTTTGGATTATTTGATTAATCTTCTCCACCGTGGAGGTTTTCTTAGCAAGGCTATCTGTGGTGAACACTGCTTTCACGAAGCTTTCAGCGTAGGGTTTCACGCTCAACTTCTTGATCGCCACAATTGAAGCGGCCCGCTTCAATTTTGCTTCATTTGAGTCTGGCTTTGATTGAGTATCGGAGAGAATTAACGCCTTGACTCTCTCAGGATTCCTCTCAACAGTCCTCAGAGCTATGTAGCCGCCCATCGAAAGTCCGCATAGAACCGCCTTTTCTATCTTCAGATGATTCAGTAACCCAACCAAGTCATCTACGAAAAATTCAATCATGTACTGCCCATCGCTAATACCGCTATTTCCGTGTCCACGAATATCGTACGCTATAACACGAAAGTTCTTTTCGAGAAATTCAATTTGAGGTCGCCACATCTCACAATTGAATGGAAATCCATGGATGAGAACTACGGGCAGCGCGCCGGAAACACCCACATCAATATAGTAAACTTCTACGCCGTTAACAACTGCTTTCATCGAACCCACTCTTCATCCTAGATCCTCAACTGGAAAATAAGGGAATGTTTGTTCTGTTATTTTTCTGATTCAGCTTCATCGCTCTTTCCTGAAGGGCGTCAATCTGTTTCTGGCTGATTTCTTTGAAGAGATTGCACTAATCACGTCCCGAGACTATGAGGTTGTATTTTTTCAGCTTTGGGTGAACATACTGTCCACGTTCCATTAGATCGGCGTTGATCTTTCCAGTCACCGCGTCACAAGCTTCTTACTGCCTGCCTCTATGAATTCCCTTAGCTGCTCTACCGAGGATTTGCGTGTGTTGAGCTCCTCTATCTCCTTGATGAATTCAGCCGTAGGCATTACGTGGAACCCGGCGTTCCTCATGTCGCGCAGGTTGGACTCCTGTATGTCCGAGCTCTTGGAGGAAGTGCCATCGCCCAAAATTAGCACCTCGAAGTCGTTCTCGTCAGCCTCGAAGGCCGTTGCCCGAACGCAGTCGGGTGTCTGTGTGCCGCAAAGGACTACGGTATCTATTCTCAGCCTCCGCAGAAGGAGGTCGAGTTCGGTTCTGAAGAAGGCACTCCACTTTTTCTTGACTATAACGTAGTCTCCCTCCTGAGGCTTTAGGGGACCATAGAATTCGCCAGATAGCTTTCCGGTGAGGCCGATGGTAAGAGGCCTATTGTTCTCCACCCAGTACTTCCAGCGTGCGATCTCGACATCGGAGCCGTCAGCGCGGTATCCTCTGGTTATAAAAACCACTTTAACGCCGCGTTCTCTGCACGCGTCTAGGGCCTTCTTGATGGTTGGAACTGTATCCTTCGCTCCTCCGACACAGAGCGGCGATTCATCCTCAACGAAAGCATTAATCATGTCTATTACTAGTAATCCAATCATTTCAACATCGACTATCTTACAATAAGAATTACAACGGTCTTACATTAATAATAAGAAATCTTTGTATCACAAT
>DASQZS010000161.1:0-3899 GCA_035638535.1 Candidatus Acidiferrum sp. | reverse complement strand
GCGAATGTGAATTTGGTTCTTTCAGGTCATAGACATCGGCCCTGGAGATGGGTTCTCCAAGATACCCAAATTATTCATGCAGGTACGTTATCGAGCGAACGATTCAGAGGCTTCTTTGCCAACTCATACAACATACTCAATCTTGATGGAAAAAGGGTTGATGTGAAACTCAAGATTGTTGGTGGTAAATCTATGTCATTCGAAGAGGTAATAAAAGGACGAGTTAGATTTCCACTCGGACTTCCTTACAATCAACCTGGCAGGCGGTAGCAACTAAAATCGCGATTGACTGCCCACCGAATGATCATCTTTCAGTTTAACTGTACTCGTCGTGCGATCATTCTCCGTACAGAGGCGTTGACCAATATCTTTCGCCGCTGTCAGGGAGCACTGCCACAATCGTCTTTCCTTTTCCAATCTCCTTAGCTTTCTTCAACGCCACGTACATGATCGATCCCGCGCTCATGCCGATTAGTAGTCCTTCTTTCTTTGCTACTTCACGTGCGGTTTTGAACGATTCTTGTTTTTCCTCTTCCGCTATCTCAACGATCTCGTCGAACGATTCACGTCTAAAGAGTTGGGTTGGAAAGGGTTCCTTAGGGTTTCTGAGTCCTTGAACCGCGATTCCTAACTTTGGAGTGACGCCGACAATTTTGACGTCAGGTCTGGTCTCTCTTATGCGCAGAGACGTTCCTACGCCGGTTCCCGCTGTACCAACACCAATTACGATCAGATCCAAGTTTCCGTGTGTCTGTTCGAGTATCTCTTTTCCAGTAGTCTGATAATGCGCGAGAATATTTGCCGGGTCTTTGAATTGATCTACATCAATATACGTGTCCGGTTTTTCTTTGAGAATATTCTGCTTTAGCTCGATTGCACCAGCAGTTCCCTTCGGTCCGGGTGAGAGGATAAGTTCAGCTCCGTACGCCTTAATTATTCTTCGGCGTTCCGTGCTAACTGACTCGGGCATCACCAAAGCAATCTTGTAACCTTTTGCCGCCGCGATCATCGCTAAGGCTATTCCTGTATTGCCCGACGTTGCTTCCAGGATGGTTTTCGAAGGATCCAGACGACCGGCAGTACGTGCGTACTCAAGTATGTACAAGGCCAGTCGGTCTTTGACAGAGCCTCCGATATTATACCATTCAAGTTTCGCGTATATGGTCGCGTCATCAGGACCAGTTAGATGGTTTATTCTCACAAGAGGGGTATTGCCGATTAAGTCGGTTATGCTGTTTGCGACTACCATGTTTGACCACGTCTTATCGAATAACCCCAACAGCATGCAGAACCAATATTAATCGATACGTGACCAGTACATTCCTAACGGAATATTAGACACGAAGAATATTCCGATTAGAATTTATGATTTATCGTTCAACCATGCCACCCAAAGAAAATTGTACAGGCACATACGCTTGTGCTGGTATCAGATGACATTAATCCGGAAGTCTTCTTTTATTGTTGTCAGAACGACGCGAGTGTTGGTCCTGTCGACGAAGGGCATGCTGAGTAGTCCTTTGGTGAATTTGCTGAGTTCTTCGCGGTTGTGAAACTTAGCGATTACGAGTGCGTCGGTTAACCCTGTAACATCATAAACCGCACAAGTGTTTGATAGCTTGCTTATCGCCTGTTCCATGTCTAACAATTTTCCTTTAGACACAGTTATTTCAGCGATACCCGTTAATTGGTATCCGATCTTCTCCTGGTCCACTATTGCTGAGTAGCCCTTTATCACGCCCATCTTTTCCATTTGCCTAATGCGGTTTAGAGCGGTTCCAACTGACACTTTGGCTTTCTTCGCCAGTTTACGGTAGGATATTCTGCAATCGGCGGTTAACTCATTCAATATTTTCTTGTCGATTTCGTCGATTTTCAATATTTCTTCACGTTTTGAAGGTCGCAACTGAATAAAAGTACAGTCATGACACATATTTCATAACGTTTAATCATATTTTTCGACCTAAATGTTATATATGTTCAGAGATATTGGCCCGTTTTCATAAAGGCGGTGTAACAGATCCCTTTCGTTCGAAGAGAAGACGGCAGTTTAGCTGAAAGGAAATTTTCGGCAAATGAAGTTCTAGATCTAGTTTCCAAGTACAAAGCAAAGTTTGTTGACCTCCAGTTTTCCGACGTTCCGGGTCGAATGCAACACGTAACAATCCCCGCTGAAATGCTGAGTGAAAAGACATTCACAGAGGGAGTCTCAAAGTTAGACGGATCCTCGATCAGAGGCTTCACGGAAATTTACGAATCCGACATGCTATTGCTTCCCGACCCCTCAACCTTCGGCTTTGTTCCGTGGTCGGATGAGAATTTGCGAACATGTAGAATGATCTGCGATGTGCATTGGGGTTTTGGAAAGCAACGATTCTCAAGGGACGTTAGATATGTCGCAGAGAAGGCTGTGGAAGCGCTCAAGAAAGAAGGTTTCAGCGATTCGCTGTGGGGCCCGGAGGTCGAGTTCTTCGTCTTCGATAATGTGACATGGGACGTAAACGACCCGTTTGGCGCATCGTATAAGATTTCGTCAAAGGAGTCGGCGCTTGAGACGAGAGGGCTTAGCTTTCCTATTCGCTTCAAGGAAGGCTACTACCCAGCTCCACCTGTCGATACGCTCATGGATTTCAGGAGCCAATGCTCATTGTATCTGTGGGAAGGCTTCGGAATAGCCTCAGACGCCCACCACCATGAGGTCGCAACAGCAGGCCAGTGCGAAATCGATCTTTACAGGGACAGCCTCATCGCGATGGCTGACAGCATCCTCACATACAAATATGTCATCAAGAACGCTGCATCAAAGAACGGACTTATCGCCACAACTATGCCCAAACCGATATTCGGAGATAACGCATCAGGAATGCATGTGGCCTCAAGTCTTTGGAAGGGAGACCGCAACCAATTTCACGATCCCCAAGATCAATACGCGGAGTTGAGCCAACTCGGCAGGTACTATGTCGGAGGACTTTTGGAGCATAGCAGAGCGCTATGCGCGATAGTTGCTCCGACGACTAACTCGTACCGAAGATTGGTTCCTGGTTACGAGGCCCCTGTGTATATCGCGTGGAGCAGGAGAAATCGTTCGGCAAACGTACGGATACCAATATACGAGAAAGGAAAAGAAGCGGAAGGGGCAAAGCGAGCTGAATTCAGAACCCCTGACACATCCGCAAATCCATACCTAGCATTCGCAGCAATACTCTGCGCTGGCCTTGACGGGATTAAAAAGAAAATAGATCCTGGAAACCCGGTTGATGAGGATATTTACAAACTAACTCCAGAGAGGAGACGGGAGTTGGGAGTAGGCGACTTACCCGGCAGCCTTTCTGAGTCAATAGACAGTCTAAAGAGTGATTCAGAATTCCTCAAAGGTGTCTTCTCAAACGACCTGATCGAAACAATAATTGACATAGGAATGCAAGGCCACAGGATGATATCTGCCCGTCCACATCCTTACGAATTCTACCTATACTTCGACATCTAACCAACATTGAATCGCACCGGCAATCGTCAGAAGAACAATCAGTCATAGAGATTCCGCATCTCATCGAATAAACGAAATTTCCATGAGAATGCAACGATGGAATCCATGACATACTCTTAAGAAAGCGAAGGAAAGCAGCACACCCAGGTGCATTAGACTTGAAGATTGCTTTCATTGGACTCGGAATAATGGGTAAGCCGATGGCTAAGAATCTGATCAAAGCGGGTCACGACCTAACCGTATTTGACATCGTTCAACCAGCCGTTGAGGAGCTGGAAAAGTTGGGCGCGAGTAGGGCGCGTTCATCGAAAGAGGCTGCGTCCAAGGGCGATCTGGTAATTACGATGCTTCCTGATTCGCCAGATGTGGAGAAAGCTTTCTTCGGATCTGAAGGAATATTCGAGGGAATCAA
>DASQZS010000160.1:0-3726 GCA_035638535.1 Candidatus Acidiferrum sp. | reverse complement strand
GTTGTGTGCCGCGAAATTTCATATCCAATTTAAACATATTATCTAAATCCCATAGATGGGTTTGACATAATTCCACGACCGCGCTGAAGGCGGTCTTATTTGAATGTCATTAGTCGTCGCGGATTATCGACCAATATTTTTTGGGCGTTTTCCGGTCCAATTATCGGCTGCATTATGGGGAGAACGTTTACCAAAATATGATCGAATCCTTGACCACCGTAATGGTACAATAGAATCTTGGAGTCAATGTCCATCGAAACAAGTATTTGGTCGCCGTACCCCGTCTCTATCAGTTCCCGTATTCGAAATACTCTTCCGCTGTCACTGGGAAAAGGCCATTCCAAAGTATGTCCGGGAAAAGCGAACCACGATTGACCGAAATTGTCGAATTCCACATAGGCTCCTCTATCGAGAACTGATCTGAAGTGCTCCAAATTCCCTAACGTTCTCTCAATATGACAGATCACAACTCTGCTCAAGTCGGCACCCTCCTTCTCAAGGACGTCGAGAATCATCCCCGGATGCTTTGGATTTCTGCCCGGATGGACCTCTATAGGTGCACCAGTTTCAACCTGCGCTCGCCCTGCAGCTTGCAACGCTTTTTCTTCGTTAGGTCCCCACGGAAATGTGGTGCCTAATTCTCCTATGAGGCCCGCTCTTATTTCAGAACCGTTAATTCCCACACGTATGTCCCTAACTATCTCATCTCTAATGTCCCCAATGCTCTTCGATCCGATATCTCTCGGATGGGTCAGCGATACGTAGTAACCAGAACCTGCAATAATGTTAAGCCCTGTACGCAAGGAGATTCTCCTGAGCGCCTCAGGATCTCTTCCGATACCGTTCGAGGTAGGATCAACGATCGTGCACCCACCGGCATTCTTGAACCTTGACACCTCCTTGACCATCAGTTCCTCATCATCGAGCCGAAGATTATCTTTGTTCAAGTAAGGATGAAACCGTACCCACGCGAGATTTTGGAGGTTCACGGGGGAAGTGGCGTATTCTCTCTCGTTGGCTTGGGTAGGAAGTTGAAAGTAGATCGTCTGGTCGGCTACTAAGTGTTCGTGAGTAAGAGTAATTCCCAACTTTGAAGGTTCGATAGGACCTAGAACAGTTTGGGCTCTCTGACTCAAGTCGTTCAAAAAATGGTTCTCCTTTCTTAGATGATTATGCACTCATTTTTTGGCATACATTAAACTAGACTCAGATTTCGTTGAAAGCCCCTAGGCCGCGCACATAAAATATAAGCGAATAGATCTGATTCGGTCTTAGGTTACTGAACCAAGTCGCACCGCTTACTTCCTAATCACTCGCCAGATCAGCTGGATATATTTCGCCATACCGTAGGCTATCATGGACTATCCAACACTAGGATTAAGGTAGCCAGGTTTACCCGAACATTTTCGTAACTTGTTAAGTGTGAATGTTTAGTTTTGTGGCGATCGATACAATTTACTGTGTAATGTGATGGCCAGAATCGTTTCGTAGATTGTTCTCGGGGTTCTTGGTCAGGATCATTGCAGTACTAATTTAGATTTAGACGAGCAAGACCGGGACTTTTCAAAGCTAGTAATATAATCGTGAGCATTCAAATCTTGTCGCAGCTCATTTGGTGATCTTGGTTGGGTCGAATGAAATTTGGCGTCTGCTTACCCCACTATGGGCAAACGTTTAGCCTCTCGAGTGTACGCAAGGTTGCGATTGAATCTGAGCGGTTAGGATATGATTCGATTTGGGTGACAGATCACATCCTTTTCCAACCTATGATTGGAGAGCCGTACCATAGAATCTTCGAATCCCTAACCACACTCGCTTATCTTGCCTCGGTAACCAAGCGTGTCAAGTTAGGTATCTCTTCACTAATACTGCCCATGCGTAACCCAATCATAGCCACTAAGCAACTTGCCACGATTGACGTTTTGAGTGGAGGAAGGCTGATAGTTGCGGTTGCGGCGGGATGGAATGAAAAAGAATTCTCCGAACTAGGATCAAACTTTCATGATAGAGGCCGGCGCCTCGACGAATCAATACAATTGTTAAGAGCCCTATGGGAAGGTAAACCCGAATTCCAAACGGAACATATCGTTCAGCATTTTCAGAACGCTAGCCTCGAACCACGACCAATTCAGAAGAAACTTACCATTTTGATTGGAGGAAATAGTCCAGCGGCCATGAAACGCGTCGTTCGATTTGGGGATGGATGGCATCCCACAGGATACGATCCGGATGTGGCAACTGGACTTGTGAAACAGTTTAGAATCTTATCCGGTTCAGAGAGGAAGGAGATCTGCTTCAGAATTGAACGAGACGCTAAATCATCGGAAGCGAAACCGTGGCTTGGTAAACGAAACCAACCGCTAATTTCAGGCGACCGGAATGAAGATACAAGAATCGTTCAGGGATTCACAAAACTAGGCATACAACGGCTACTCCTCTGCCCCGCCAGCGACGGAAACGTACCAGTCCAATTCCAACTGAAACAGCTACGAGAATTCGCCCACGAATTCATCAACAAACACTAACTGCTTAGGTTTGCGTCGATTGAGAAAACATGCGTTGCTGACTGCAAGACATAGTTAGCACGCTGCGACCATAGCAAACATTGTGGACTAGACAACCCTTCAGGCTTTGCATTCATACATCAAAGCGAATTCGAACTGTTCGTCTACACACGTTTCAAATGATGAATTAAATGGTAGTAGGGAATATCTAGACTAATTTTGTAGAGTCATTGCAAATAGGCTATTACTCGTGATTTGTTCCACGTCGACATCGCCTTGAACTGGCGAAATCCGGCGTGCTTGCACATGCGTTCTAGGCAAGGCAATGTCGGGCCCCAGACATTGGTTGGATCTTCGGGATTCAGTTCGAACGGCTCATACAACCACATTACAGGATCGCTTCCCTTGTTGAAGTGACCTTCTACGATGACTAGATCAGACGCCACAGCCCGAATAGTACGAAGCGCACGAATTGGGTCTTCTAAGTGATAGTAGACTCCCATGAACAATACAAGATCGAATTTTTCGTTTAGGTTTTCGATATCATATACATTCATGTTCCTCCATTCGACTTTCGAGTTCAGGATCTCCTTGGCAAACTGAAACGTTTTCTCTACTCGCGGGTCCGTCAAATTGTCGATCGCAATAACTTTCGAGGCGCCATTCTTTTCGCATTCAAAACTATACAATCCGTCATTGCACCCTATATCAAGTACAGTTTTCCCTTTCAGATTTCTGGGCAGTAAACTGACTCTCCAATTTTCGGCGTCAATGTTTTCCTTTCCTGAGGTTGTGAAATCATCGGCGAGGTGGATACTGTGCCACCAGGTTAGCTCATTAGCTCTTTTCCTTGCGTCCGCACCCATTTTGCCCATCATAGATCGACACATGCAGCTTACTTTTGCGTGAGGGCCGCAGAATAGAGTTGGTCGAATGCGGCAGCCACGTTTTCCCAAGAATAGCTTTCAGTTAGCTTTGAAGCTCTTTCTCCCATTTCGGTTGCTGCCTCAGGATTTTGAAGTACTTCGAGGAGCGCGGTGGCATAGGATTCAGGAATTGAAGGGATTGCCAAGATACCGGTCTTTTTGTGTTGAATATATTCCATTGGGCCGCCACTTGCAGACACAACAACAGGTTTGCTGAAACACATTGCTTCGAGGATAACGAGACCCCAAGGTTCCTCAATTGCCGTGAAGAGAAAAACGTCGCATGCAGCGTAGAA
>DASQZS010000159.1:0-3702 GCA_035638535.1 Candidatus Acidiferrum sp. | reverse complement strand
TTTCTCTGCCTTTTCCTGCAGCACCGTTCAATATCGCTGCTACGGAGGCGGCTCCAGATGGCTCAGCCAGAACGTGATCTTTTTTCAGTAACATGAGCATTGCCTTCTCCAATTCCGAATCGGACACTAGGACTATTTCGTCTACGCATTCTTTGATGATCTGTAGTATTGCATCAGTGGTAAGGCTGACAACCATCCCATCCGCCAGGGTCGGTTTTAAATCGACTTTTACTGGTCTGCCGAGGCGGAATGCTTCCGACATTGAAGGGGCATTCTCGCTCTGGACTCCGATCACCCTAAGAGATTTCTTAAGATTCTTCAGGGCGAATGCAGTACCGCCAATCAACCCACCTCCTCCAATTGGAAGGACAACAGTATCAACTTCAGGATGGTCTTCGATAATTTCCAATCCAACAGTTCCTTGTCCAGCCATCACCATTGGATCGGCATATGGATGAACAAAGAGCATATCAGTGCGCTTACAGAAGCGTATGGCTTCTTCATATGCTTCGTCGTAGTTTCGCCCGACCTCTCTCAGTTCAGCTCCACATTCTTTTATCGCGCTTTTCTTGTCTGGATTAGCCGTCTCAGGCACGTATACTATCGCGTTTCTCCCAAGGAGCCTACAGACATAGGCTACCGCAAAACCGTGATTACCGGAAGAGGCCGTCACAATCGTTTTCCCGGCTGCGCAATTTTTGATCATATTGGTCGCGCCTCGTATCTTGAAAACGCGAGTTGGTTGAAAGTTTTCGAGTTTGAGATATACGCGCGAGTTAACTTCACGTGATATTGACGGAGAATAGAGAAGGGGAGTTCTAGAGGCCACTCCCTTGATCGCCTTCTGAGCTGCGTAGATATCTTGCAAGTCAAATGAAGCTGCCAATTAGTGATCTCGTCTCTTGCGTCAAGATCGATGACGTTCCATATCAGGTTGTTGACTCAAAAGTCAAAACTTGCAAACACGGAAAAGTTCGACTACAATGATCAACGACAACAATGTGATTTGGGATACGTGTTGGCTCTTAGTTCGACGACGTTGAGGAAATGGATTTTTTGGCTACTTAGAAGTGATCGGAGTCATTAACGGTTGATTTTGATCCGTAATAATTGAAGCGCAATGCTATGCGACAGGAACGATCGGCTTTCCTTCAGAGAATCTGCTGAGACGGAACTCTCTAATATCGACTCCTTTGGTTTTTACGTCCATAACTAATTCTGCCATGAGTCTCCCTGTAACTGGTGAGAATCTGAAGCCATGGCCGCTGAAACCCACTGCACAATATAACCCATCATACCCTGGGAGCTCATCTAAGATCGGGTGTCCATCAGGAGATACATCATAAGGTCCAGCATAGCCGCCTCGACTTACTGCAGTGCTCATCGCTGGGAACCGATGAAGTAGTTTATTGGCTAATTTGGGAATTGTATCAAAATCTATTGTCTCTACGAAATTTTCCGGGTCCACGGGCAATCCGGGGGTTTCAATTTCTCCAACGAGTATTCCGTCTCCCTCGGGTTTCATGTAGAGGTCGTTTACGAAATCATCCGTTACTACTCGCGGGTATCCTGTGTCTCCAGAGGGCTTGAAGATACAAACTTGCTTTCGAGTTGGTGAGATCGGCACGGTGAGTCCAAGTGTTTGAAGTAACTTTGGGCTCCATACGTTAGCTGCAACTACAACTTTCTTCGCATTGACTATTCCATTTTCTGTCTTGATTCCGGTGACTCGATTCCCTTGCGTGACTATTTGAGTCACGCTTACGCCAGTCAGAATTTTTGCGCCTAGCCTTTCGGCGTTGGTTGCAAAAGAGATCGTGGTATCTACGGGATCGGCATAGCCAGATGTTGGTTCATAAACGGCACCAGTTAGGTCGTCTGAGAAGATTCCAGGTTCGAGTTGCTCCACGGCAGAAGGGGATATCAGACTAGATTTGACGCCTAACTCATTTTCAAGGCTGACAACTTTTCTAATTCTGTTTTCATGCTTTTCCCCCGTGACTCCAATCCATCCAGTTTGTTTGAAGCCGCATTTTCCGCCGATTCTTTGATTAAAATCATGAAAGATTTCAATACTTTCCAGGAGCATTTGGACGAGCGGTTTGCTCGCGTTCCATACACCAACGTTCACGATGGCACTGGACTTACCTGTTGCACCCCAAGCGAGATTCCCTCGCTCGAACAATGCGACGTTTTTGCATCCTAATTTCGCAAGATGATAAGTGGTGCTGCTTCCAACGCATCCGCCACCGATTACCGCAACCTCTACGTCATGCTGCAAGGCAACTCACAATTTTGTTGCAACTGATCGTCAATGTAATAAGTTGTAGTCATGTTTTTCCAGAAGCGATTACCAGACAATCATTTGCTGGTCGAAGCTGAGGCCATGAGTTTCGTGAGTTCCGGAATCACCTGATACAGGTCGCCTATTATGCCGTAGTCCGCGATCTGAAAAATCCACCGATCATCCGGTACACGACGTTTTGCGAAACCTCATCCAATTTAGTACTTACGAACCTCACCCAGAATCGGTATATGAGAATTAGATAGTCATTTAACAACCCGTTTACTGCGCCTAGGATGGCTAGAGTAAGAATTGGCATGGAACTGTTCGGCCGGAAATTTTAGCTACTCTTTTCATGATGTGTGAGAAATATGTCTGAACCCGTTCGCTATAGCTATCTATTTCTGCCGCCTTATGCGCCGACTGTTCTTTACGCAACCTTCTTCGTTTGCGGAATAATCATGATGCTTGGTATTTACCGGCATTTTAGGAGTTATGGATTAAGTCTCACAGACGTTGTTTCACTTTTCTCCAAAGATCTCGGCAGGAAGCTGCGTAGATTCACTAAGTATGGTGTTGGGCAGAGGAAAGTTGTGCAGGGGGGTTCGGGTGGGGTTATGCACGGAGCGTTGTTCTTCGGATTTCTGATGCTTGTCGCTTATACAACTTTGATTTTCATTCAAACGGACATCTTTCCTCTGTTCACTAACATTGTCTTCATGCAGGGGAATTTCTATTTGATGCTGGAATTTCTAGGCGACACGCTTGGGTTGGCGTTTGTTGTCGGCCTGATAATTGCGGTATATCGACGATTCGTGCAAAGATTGGAGAGATTGGAGACACGTTTGGATGACTATTTGGTGCTTACAATGCTGATTTGGATAGGTGTTTCAGGGTTCTTTTTGGAGGCGATGCGGTTCTTGGCAACTCAACCTTCATGGGCCATCTACTCGCCCGTCGGATACGCCATCTCCCAGCTAATCGGAATTTCATCAATCTCCGAAGGCCAGGCGAGGGATTTGTATCAGGTTCTGTGGTGGGCGCATATGTTTTCGGTGATGGCTTTGATAGCCATATGGCCTTACACTAAACTTGTGCATGTTCTTACATCCAGTTTGAATATTGCAGTGTCGCCAATGAAACAGATGGGGAAACTGAGTACCCCGTTCAGCTTAGCCAAGCTTCTAGATTCTGGTGAATTTCAGACTCCGCCCAACGCAACGTCAAGTATGAGCTTCAAACCAATGCAGCGACTCTCTCTGGACGCCTGCACTAATTGTGGAAGATGCCAAGAAGTATGTCCGGCATATGCTTCGGGAAGAGACCTCTCCCCCAGACTCGTAGTTCAAGACTTAGGCGCAGACATGAGAGGCGATAAGAAAGCAGACGTCTTCTCGAGTGGCGTGATAAGGGAACAA
>DASQZS010000158.1:0-2248 GCA_035638535.1 Candidatus Acidiferrum sp. | reverse complement strand
GTAATGGGAAATGCCAAAGCAATACAACCGTTGGCAGCAAGGATTTTTCATCGGTGCAGGAACAGAAAAGTGAATTTTCTTTGGGTTCCACGCAGCGAAAACACCGCCGGCCTAGTGCTCGAACGGCTAATTCAAAGCCGATTTCGCATCAACCCACACATGGAAGCTCTGGTTCACAGGAATTGACTCCTTTCGAGGAAGTAACCTGTCAAGCGGTAAGATTCTTATCTTCTAAAACAGCATTTGATATTGCGGCAGAACCCGTGTGGTTAGCATGACGCAAGACACAGACTGTAAGTGCCGTTTGGAATTCGGCCAGCGTTAGGCCGGCTAATCCCCATCTTTTTTAGTAGAGAACGAGCGACGCGGGCTATGGCATCAAGCCATAGCCACCAATTGCTTCGGTGTAAGAAGCCATGACAGAGTAGCTGCCTTCTCACTTCCCAGTTTCATGATTTGGAGTTTACACAATCCACCTTTCTTCAGGATTGGTGGGCTGCTTGTGTTACCGTAGATTAGTTTTGAGATTAGCGCGCCTAGTTGCGGTTCATGTCCGACTAGGATGACGTTTCTGCATGCTCCATATTTTGAAATCAGTTCTTCCACAAAGTTTTCGGCTGGAATTTCAGGGGTAAGCATTGGGGTTGTTTGTATAGCTTCACCTAAGCGGAATTGTCGAGCTACTATGAATGCGGTTTCTAACGCACGACGGTAGGGACTCGTGAGGATTAGGTCGAATTTGACTCCAAGACGTCGCATGCCGCTCGCAATGCGTCTCATTCGACGCACACCTTTGGCAGTGAGAGGACGATCTGAGTCCAAAGGGCATCCAGGATCTCCGCGTTGCATTGCAATCGCATGTCTGAGTATGTAGAGGGTTTTCATTTTTATGGGTCGGATTTGATCTTGAGAGATCGGTTTCAATAACTCGCTGAACCTGCTCAGTGAGCTTAGAAAGCGTCGAGTTGTTTCATTCTTGCGAGCTTCTGTCTCTTGCCAGATTTCCATCATGGCTTTCCGTTGATCGCCATTCTCCCACTTGTATTCTACTAGGTTCTTCATGAGGACAGCGAAATCTTGTATTTCTCCCATTACTCTTGCAAGCCACAGGGCATTCCGTACATGCTTTACTTCGACTTCAGATAATAGCGGATAAAATGTCTCAAGCAAATATCGGAAGGGTTTGAAGGCGAGTCGTACGCGGTGAACTGTAGCATATTCTCCGGGGTTTAGTTCTTTGAGACGTTTCGCTACAAGTTCGAACGCGTCGTTAACAGTCTCTTCGACTATGTTCTGCGCCTTATCTGGGGCTATGCTGCCGCGACGGGCATTCAGACTGACCTTAATTCTTCCTATCGCAGAATCTAGCGGGTTAACGAATGCAGGAGTGGTGACTTGCTTTGAATGTTTAAGGTGGATTTCTTCGTCGTCAAGAAGGCTTTTGTAGAATTTTTTCAGTTCCGGAAAATCTTTCGAAATCTTACGTATCGTGGAGATTTGAACCTGTATGTCACGAAGGTCGCTCAGGCCTGACACCTGTTCATTCAGTCTCTCTTGAGCTGCATTGACATTGCTTTGAGGAATGAATTTATGAATCAAATCGAGGATCGCTGTCAACCTTCTAATAGCCACTCTCAGGTCGTGCACAGTTGTTCGTGTTGGTTTCGTCTGAAATTGTTTTAGAGCGATTTCGTACTGCGCCCATTTTTGCTCTAATGCTCGGGCGATAAATCCGAGCACATAGTTTGGTTGCGATGGGTTCACTCGGAATCGAGGTTTCGTTTTTGTAGTCTGTTTAGCTGGAGATTTTCTTGACGGCGTCTTTCTCACACTTTTGGCGACAATGGGCGGAGCGATTTGGGTGGGCAAACTTTGGGCGCTTTTCCGGATATGTTGGGTTCTTCTTCCGGTTCCTTTGTTTGTCTTCGACTTTGACGTAACTTTAGATTGAATCCGTAATGGATTTTTGGTGTTGGACCTTGAGGCCATCTATAAGCCCCAAACTATTGATTCTTCACCGGAGAAGCTAAGCCCTAGGATTCGGCTTCCGGAATACGGTTTATAATTAGAGTGCGGTGTCACGCGTTCCACTACTGGATTTGCACTTTCTTCTTGAATATCTTCTCGAAAAGTTGACATCCGCGGTTTAACGCCCATTTTTCAAGCAACATATCACCGTCTCCCTCGAGAAAGATTCTGAACTTATTCCCACTCCTACCAACCCGGATCTTTTTAACTCTGTTTGCGT
>DASQZS010000157.1:0-6665 GCA_035638535.1 Candidatus Acidiferrum sp. | reverse complement strand
CGCAATTTTTTGAAAGTAGCTGTGACGTTCTCGGCTTTGCTCGTTGTCGCGGGGATCGGAGCGATAGCAAAAGCGGTCACAAGCACACCGCCTTCTGAGAGTTCGGCAACTGCTACGTTTCCAAGAGTTAAGGTCGCTACTCTCACAGATCTCGAAGCCAATCAACCAATCATATTCAACTATCCGTTAGATAACGAGCCGAATGTTTTGGTGAAGTTAGGACAGAAGGCGGATGGTGGCGTTGGACCGGAAGGCGATATTGTTGCGTTCAGCGCGCTCTGCCAACATTTAGGTTGCGTCTATGCTTTCCAGGCTACTGGAACTTCACCGCAATGCGACTCGTCCTATACAGCCGAATCACCAGTTGGTTACTGTTGCTGTCACGGAAGCGTATTCGATTTTCTTCACGGCGGAACGGTGCAAGCCGGTCCTTCTCCCAGACCAGTGCCGCAGGTGATGCTTGATGTAGATGCCTCAGGGAATATTTACGCAGTCGGCATGGGTCCTCCGACAGTATTCGGCCATAACACTGGGTCTAACGACACATCCTCAGATCTTCAAGGCGGAAATCCGGTGAGCACAACGTGAGGAAAGAAGACGAAATAGTTGCACGACTAGTGGCTTGGTTCGATAGTCGACTCGGTCTCTCTCATCCCATGCTGAGGCCGGTTCCGGAGTATGCCGTGAATCCGTTTTACTGGCTTGGAGCGCTGACAGTTGTAGCCTTTGTGATCCAGGGCGTGACGGGCATGTTGATGATGCTCTACTACGTGCCTAGCCCAATTCAAGCGTTCCAGTCAACTCAGTACATATTCCAGCAGGTCTACTACGGCAGATTCCTCGAGAGCGTTCATTTGTACACTGCGTATGCGATGATTATGCTGGCTTTCATGCATATGATGCGTGGGTATTTCGTTTCGGTTCACAAGAAGCCTCGTGAGATGATGTGGGTGGTTGGAATGGTGATGGGGTTCGTTACTCTAGGTTTCGGTTTTACTGGTTACTTGCTCCCGTGGACGGTTGTGTCAAAATCCGCTACGGATGTAGGAATTGGAATGATCGACGCGTTGCCCGCTCAAATTTCCTCGTTATTCAGTTTCCTGATCGTGGGCGCGGGCGGTGATGCTACTGAGCTTCTTCGTTTCTATGATTTGCATGTTGTCGTTCTTCCCGCAGTGTTGTTGGTGTTGCTCACACTCAAAATGTACATGCTGGAGTGCCATGGGATTTCCGAACCTGTAGCAGGGGTCGTTGGTCAGGAGAAGAGAAGGCTGATACCAATCTTCCCAGATGTCTCATTATATCTTCTGGAATTGGCAGCAGTATTCGGTTCAGCGATGCTCCTAATCTCAGTCATATTTCCCTTGAATCTCCCACCGCAGTATAGCCCACAACTGGCGGCCCAATTTACTCCACAGCCTGATTGGTATTTTCTCTGGATTTACCAGATACTCAAAATATCTATTTTCGAAGGCGCCGGTTTACCTGTCGCCCTTAGCCTGGTGACGTTGCTCTTCATTTTGCTGTTCCTTCTACCGTTCATAGATCGCAGCGAAAAAAGACGATTAAGTGATCGCCCTATCTTCGTAACACTCGGAGTGATCTTCGTAGCGGAACTCATCGTCTTAGCATACTGGGGGCTGATAACGCCCGGGCAGATCATTCCGTTTGAACAGGCAGCGCTTGTAATCGGTGGGACAGCGCTCATCATTGCTCTAGTTTCTTTTGGGGCATATTGGGTTCTCTTTTCCCAAATAAAGCGACAGGCATCATCAAGGCCTCAGGCGCCTACGAAGTTGGCGACATTATTCTCATTCGGGGCGCTGGCAACCGGAGGAGCCTTCGCGATCGGAAACACAATGAACACTACAGTAAACATTATCGTGCAGGGGTTGGATTGGTGGAAAGCTCTGCTGCTCACTTCTTCAATAATCATGCTAGCTTTCGTGATTCTTGCAAGCGCCCTTCTAATCTACAGAATCGAGTTACCCAACGGTTCACTAAGCAGACGAATCCGCTTCTTGGAGAAGATGATTCATGAATCGAAATGATCTAGTCGTTACAGTTTTAGTCATTCTCCAGCTTCTTTCCACTAACTATCTTTGGGGTCTCGATGCTGCAAGCAGCGTAAGCCAAGCCAGGTTCGCGATTTTCCTTGCGATAGATCTCCTCTCATTCGCAATGATAGCGTACATCTACCGTAAGGGCGAATGGAGAGAACGGACGCATCGTATTTGGCTGCTGCTAGGTTCGTTTGGTTTGGTTTTGCTACTAGTTTCGAGCCTGATTTTTACATAATTGAAATCGTACGCGAGCTCAGCCGTCGTTCCCGGTGTCTAAGTGGAAATGATGCATGAAACGGTGTATTGCTGGCGCAAGTAGAACAGCAGCTACCACAAGGAATATGACACCACAATAGATCGCATAGAATGAAGCGAATAGCTTTCCCGCAGTTGTATGCAGCTCGGTCACTTGTCCCATGCCGCCGAGCAGCATTGAAGCGTTAAGAAGCGAATCAATCCAGGAGTATCCTTCGAAGACATGATAACCAATTACACCAATAGCTAAAGAACCTGTGTCGATTCCTAGAGCGATGATCAGATAGAGAAGCTGTCGTCGCAGAAATGCCGTTTTGGAAAGAAGTGGTTCGCTGTAGTGTTCGAACATGCAGCCTGCCCGGGTAATTCAAAACGGATTGATCATAATAAAATCTAGTGCTCTTCTAATTCATACTTGCCTCGCGTTACCTACCAACAGTAGCAGGTTTCCAATCCTCAGCCAATCTGATGCGTTTCCAAGCTGGCGGATGTGTGTAGAAGAGTGATTCAATTAGCCAATGAGGCTTGTCATCTGAGAGATTCATATCAGCTAGACGTCTTTCAGTTGACGCTTGGGCCTGCGGGTCTTCAGCCATGCGTAGAGAAAATTCATCCGCTTTACGCTCGATCACCCTTGATATTCCGTTCGAGATGGGCATCAGAAGGAAACTCATTAGCGAAACTGCGATCACAAGGAGAGGAAGACCGGTAGGGTCTGCCTGACTAACCATTCCAAAGCGTCCGATTCCCCACTGCAATGCTACGTTAGCTATGAACAATTCCGGAACACTGAGGAGTGCTGTTAAACCAGCCTCCTTCCAAATATCACGGTTAACGTAATGTCCTAATTCGTGGGCAACAACGGTAATAACTTCTCTCGGAGTGAATCCGGTCACAAGGTTATCAAAAAGCACCATCGTTCTGGTCCCACCTAACCCCGTAAAGAACGCGTTCGCTTTTCCCGAACGAGCGCTCTCGTTTGCCAACATGACTCGTTGGATGTTTTTCGCGCCAGCTTTCTGAGCCATACGAAGGAGCTGATCTCGTTGCAACGTATCAGAGTACGGCTTCAGTTTGTAAAACATCGGAACGACTATGAATGGAAGGATCGTTGAGGCGACAAGCTCGAGTAAAGCGTATGCTAACGAAGCCCAAAGCCACCAAAATGACGAGAGCTGAATGAGCAAATATAATCCGACAGAGAGAGGAACAATAACAACGTATGACAACAGCGCGGCTTTCAAAAAATCTATGATCCATGCCTTAAGGTTTTGATGAGATAAACCAAATTCGTGATCTATCCGATATCCCTCATACCAAGCCACGGGCAAATCTATAACGAATAAGAAAGCGAGAAAAATAACTACGTAAATTGCCACACGCCCTGAGTCCCATGTGACAATTGTTGATGCGAACCGTGAAATTGTGAATGACAATCCTGAGATCAAAAACGCTGAGCAGAACGCAACTTGCAAAATCGGATCAGCCAGGACATCGATTGTTAGTTTTCGGTTTCGATACGCCTTGGAAAGTTTCCTTTTATGCTGGTCGTATTGATACGTTTCAGAAACTGTGGACAAGTTCAGCCTGATCCAACTCTTACCGTTCGGTGCTTGAGAGGGATACTTCTCTGATATGTCATCACAGCATGATGCTGTCGATCAAAGTAGTCTCAGGCACCGAATTAATCTGGTTCAAGTCTGTCATGAACGGACAAAACTGCTTCAGCTAATTGCCATCTTTGGGCCTAGTCTCTGACTAGAGATTGACATCGATTACAACAATGAAGACAAAATTAAGGCCCGCTGGCTCAGCTTACCGGCTTGGCCTGGTTGTGTGACTAAGTGTGATCTATCTAAGTCGTTAAGATTCATTCCTTGTCTTAGAGGTAATGATTTGAGTTGCAAGATTTCGCTAGAGAATTAGGCGAGAGCGAAAATTTCGGAGATGTGTTTGAGATAGTGAAGAAGTCAGTAAAGCAACATCTCCAGAAGGAACGCGGCGGGCTTATGCTAGTGTTGGCCAATTTGCCAATTCAATTGGGTGCGTTTCACAGCCTCGGATCAAATTCTATAGTTATGAATAGAAGCCTACTTGATCGAGTTGTCGGCTCAGGCAACCCTCCTACGCATGTCAAATCATTTGTTTATTCGATATTATTGCATGAATACTTGCATGCTTTGGGATTAGTTGACGAAATAGAAGTCAGGGAGCTAGTTCGAGAAGTCTCCTTAGCAACTTTCGGGCCAACACACCCCGCTTCAAAAGTTGCGACTGATGGGCCGTGGTCTCTACTCTCTAATTCAGGATCGAAGGAGTTACTCTTGCACGTCGACGAGGCAGAACCTCGTGAGGTGGAGTTGATCAGAAACTTTGATCGATCTCACAGCGCTTCGTACATTAGCTAGTCGCAATTTTTCAGACCTAAAGAACACGAGCACGCAGCGTTTTTTAAGCTATTTCAGCCGACTTTCATGGCTTAAGTGATCGAGGATCGTTAACGATCTGAAGTCTCGATTATTTGGTCCAAGAGTAACCGCATTTAGTGCAGGTGAACCGTTCCATCGATCGTTCCTGTCTGACTCCAGCATGCTCACCAGAGATTAGACCGAGGCTGTGAAACGCTTCAGAATTGCCGCACTGCGGGCATGTCTCGTTTGCCTTTGCGTATTCTTTTCCCTTCTTTGAGTCATCCACAACATCTACTGGTGATTCTTCTGGCTGTTTGATCTTTTGCACTTCAACTATGTCGCTGGGAATGAGGTTTCCGCATTTTGTACAGGAAAAGCCCTTGGCGGTTTCAGTCATGTATGATCCGCATTTATCACAGAATTTCATGCACGATAGGCCTGCTTTTTAGAAGATTTTAGATCCGGGTTCGACATCCTTGTCGGGATTCAGTAGGACAGTTTCTGAGTTATGAGTGATAGCAGCAAATATTAGGTCTTCGGATTTGAGGTTTGTGATCTGCCTTGGATGACGGATTTATGACTTCAACCGACCAATTAAGTAGCTTTTCCTTCGGATAGAAGTCTTCAAACCGGTTAATCAAATAACTTTGGTTGCGAACTGACTCGAGATTTTGTTTACTCAGAAAAGCTTCTGAGTCAGTAATTTCGTTCGCTCAAGTTTTCGGCAGAGGATGTTTGTGTTTGTGGGATTTGGTTACTTCTTTCGGAACTTCTTCCCGACTGTGTTTTTTGTTTTCCTCATTTTACCGAATTTTCGGAGGACGGTTAAGGCTGCGGGCTCGACGATTAGCTTTCTACCTTCCAATCTGACGTGCAACATGGTTCCCTTGCCGAACGGGAAATTTGAATCAGTTGTAAGTTTCGTTGGCAAGTAAATTCTGGGTGATTCATAGACTCTCCCGTCAGGCATTTTCTTCTTTGTAATAACGTAGCTTGTGACCGCTTCTCTCATGTGCAACACTTTCGGGTTCAAAGTTAGACGGATACTGAGGGGTTGAGATAACAGATACAAGCGCAAACGTGTCAAATTCGCGGCGACTCGCGGAGGACCTCATGCGTTTAAGTGTCTATAGGAAAATTGACATTGACAAACGTGTGTGAAATGCCTACATGAACAACCGTAATTTCCATTGGATATATTGTGTACGGGACTGAAAACGAAACCAATAAGCACTCCTGGCCTGTAACTCACTTAGGGTGCACATGGTTGCGTCCTGGTCAACAAATTGACTCACTCAGTTCTCCTCGCTTTTCACAAGTCACAACGTTCGCACGCCTAGCGAATACCCGAGATTTGACAGGAGTTAAGTCGATCTTTGTTGGAGTTCCGTTCGATGACGGAACAACATTTAGAACTGGCCCAAGATTTGGACCGAGAGCCGTTCGTGAAGCATCAAGAATGCTTCGGCCGTACAATCCAGTAGTCGAGGTAAAACCTTTCGAAAAATTAGGCATGATCGATTATGGCGACGTCGACACCGTGCCGGGCTATATCGAGGATACAAATCGTAAGATCGAAGAAACATTAACCCCAATTTTTTCGGCCGGCATAATTCCTGCGGTTTGTGGCGGAGACCATTCAATAACGTTACCAGTTCTACGAGCTGCAGCAAAGAAGTATGGGGCTTTATCCCTGATCCATTTTGATGCGCATTCAGATTGTTGGGATGATTATTTCGGTAAGAAGTACAATCATGGCACAACTTTCAAAAGGGCTCTTGAAGAGAAATTAATTGATCCAACGCGGTCTATTCATGTGGGGTTACGGGGTCCACTATATGATAGCACGGATCTGAGCGGCCTTAGCAAAATGGGATTTTCAGTCATCACCATGAAGAAATTTACTGAACTTGGCGTAACGGGGACCTTGCGGCAG
>DASQZS010000156.1:0-3418 GCA_035638535.1 Candidatus Acidiferrum sp. | reverse complement strand
TCAGCCTGGTATGAGCATCAGGGACGTGTGTCGGATGCGACTAAATCGTCCGCTTGGCATGCTTTAATTGCCCGCAATGCGGAAAGAATAAACATCCCGTATGGTCGCGGGTTCAAATCCCGCCCGGTCCACCAAAATCAGGTTTTGAGACAATTGTACACTGACGAAAGCGAGGAAGTGAAGTTACTGACGGATCTTGGTTTGTCTAGTGGTGAATCGAAAATTTATCTTCGATTGCTATCTCTTCCGGAAGGGGAACAATTGGAGAAGATCGTATCTGCCTTCGGTATTCCCTCAGCAATAGCTGAAGATTCACTGAAGTCACTCGCTGACAAGGGACTCTTGAGAATCTCAAGAAATAGAGCTGAGGTACTTCAACCACGCCTTGCCCTCCAAAAAATTCTGGAAGAACGCAGACGATCTCTTGATGCTCAACTATCCCAAGAAACGTCTGCAGCATTGTCATTAGAGAAGTTCCTTGAGCCAGTATACTGGGAGACTCGGATGGGGATTAGGTCGGAAGAAATCATCGAACCATTACGTGACCTAGCAGATATGGAGCTGCGTACTACAAGGATGCTTGGAGACGCCACACGGGAAGCAATAATTTTTGCGGAAACCTTCGGATGGTATGATAAAGTTCGTGAATCACTCAATCACGCTCATGATCGAAGGGTGACCATAAGAATCTTGATGCTGGCAAATGACGATTCGACTAGGAAAAGAGCTAGAGAGTTGACTGAACTTGGTATTCAAGTACGTCACTTCCACGAAGAGTATCCTGTTCGAGGAACACTGGTTGATGAACAAGAACTCGTGTTCTTGGTTTGGGCAACAAGAAAACGTGATGTGCAACGGCCTATCTATTATCGACCGCATTATACCAAGAATCAGGGCTTAATACGAATCTTCCGCGACGCATTCCTAAAGCGATGGGAACAAGGCGGAGCAGTTTAGCCGCGTATCCTTAACACAAGTATGTTTAGTAGATGTTCAGTAGATGTAAATCAGAAGTCACACATGGTTTGATGGACTACGAAAGCTGTTATTCTCGCTGGTGGGTATGCAACTCGTCTACGGCCGATAAGCTACGTTATTCCTAAACTTCTATTTCCCGTCCTGGGTAAACCAATGATTTACTGGACATTCGATTTACTCAAGAAGTTTGGAGTTGACGAAGTGGTTCTTTGTGTGAACTACTTAGCGAATTTACTTCAAGAAAAAATAGGCGAATCATATCGGTCTATGAAAATAATATATTCGCTGGAAAACGAACCGCTCGGAACGGCAGGGCCACTTCGGCTTGCAGCCGAGAGAGTTAAACTGAATCAAACATTTTTGGCAATGAACGGGGATATCATCGCTCAGATTCCCCTCTCTGATATGTTAAAGTCGCACGAAAACGCGAACGCACTAGTTACTGACGTTTTACATAAAGTGGAGAACCCAAGCCGATTTGGCGTGGCTGAACTCCTCCCGGATGGAAGAATTAGGAGATTCATAGAGAAACCACAACCTGGCGAAACATTAAGTCGGCTCATTAACGCAGGCATTTACCTCATCGAACCAGAAGTACTTAACATGATTACACTCGGCCAGAAAGTATCCCTGGAAAAACAGATCTTCCCCGCTCTGACCAAACGCGGTCGACTCGCTGGTTTCCCCTTTGACGGACTGTGGTTTGATATAGGAAACTTCGAAGACTACTGCGGGGCCAACTTTACCCTATTACGAAACTGCCGAGGGTCTCTTGTCCAGGATTCGGTTCTCACCAGAGGATCGAAAATTGCCGATCTTGTATATGTAGGCGAGGAGAGTAAGATCGGACAGAATGCGGTACTTGATCCTCTGACAGTGATCGGGGGAAACTGTATGATTGAGAGAAATTCACGAGTTTCCAAATCGGTGCTCTTCGATGACGTAATGGTCGGAGAAGAATCACTTATATCTGGAGCGATCCTGGCTTCGAACGTCAAACTCGGCAAGCGGGTAACAATTAACCCCGGATGCATTCTGTCTCCGAATGTCACGATCGGGGATGACGTGAAGGTTGGGCGAGGGGTCATAATTCATCCATACAAGGAGATTACTGCCAACGTGAAATCAAAAACACACGTAATGTGATGGTGTCGCGATTGGATGGAAGAAAACTCTTCGGAACCAACGGAGTACGTGGCGTCGTTAACGAACAACTCACCCCTGAAATTATGCTCAAATTGGCAATGGCAACTGGAACATATTTTCATGGCGCGGATATGACTGCGGGTTGCGACGGACGAGTGTCGGGGCCACTCTTTCTAGAACTCGTCTGTGCCGGGCTTGCGTCAGTAGGATGCCAGGTGTGGAATCTAGGACTCATAACCACCCCTGCTCTTCAGTTTCTTACTAAGACTTGGAAGATGAAGGGCGGAACAATGATCACCGCGAGCCACAATCCACCCGAATACAACGGCGTGAAAGTTATGGGAAACCATGGAGTGGAGCTTCAACATGAAGAGGAACTTCGAATCGAACAGATCTACTTTAATGAAAGTTGGAAACGAGCAGAATGGAACAACGTGAAGAAGCCTCTCCAGGTCTCAGAGAAATTTGACGGATACTTCGAATCAATCTTAAGAAATATGGGAGGGAGACCGCAAAGAAAGCTCAAAGTGTTAGTGGACGCGGCGAACGGAGTTAGCGTTCTATCGACTCCAACAATTGTGGAAAAATTGGGAGGCAGCGTCGCTGTAGTGAACGGAAACATTGACGGAACCTTTCCGGGACGATTACCAGAACCGACGCCGCATAATTTGATGCATACCTCACGCATCTTGCCCGCCTCTCATGCCGATTTCGGTGTTGCGCATGATGGTGACGGAGACAGAGCGGTATTCCTAGACGAGCATGGGAGCTTCTGTTGGGGAGATCATACCTTCGCTCTAATTGTGCGGGATTTTCTTGAACACTCTTCGGGAGTACAAAAGATCGTCACTCCAATCAGCTCATCTCAAATCATTGAGCAGATAGCAGAAAAGTATGGAGGAGAGGTTGTCTACACTGGTGTTGGAAGCGTATTCGTATCAAACGTTATGTTAAACCTTCATGCCAAATTGGGAGGTGAAGATAACGGAGGAGTCTTTTACTTACCTCACGTGGCCGCTAGGGATGGTGGAATTACTGTGGCGATGATCTATCGGATCATCTCAGAGTCAAGGAGACCACTATCAAAACTAGTTGCTGATCTACCTCGATCATACATTGTGAAAGATAGGATTCCTTGTCCTGACTCCATAAAGGCGAACGTGACGGAATCAATTCGTAATCTGCCTAGAAGAGGAAAGGTTTTGGACATCGATGGAATCAAAATGTGGCCTTCACCGAAGTCCTGGATTCTGATTCGACCCAGCGGAACCGAACCAATATTCCGCATACTCGT
>DASQZS010000155.1:0-3520 GCA_035638535.1 Candidatus Acidiferrum sp. | reverse complement strand
GCTAGGGCACAATTACCAAGCTCCACCCATATATTCAGGTGGATTGCGTTATCACGGAAAGGCTCCTTCACTATGTCTACTCATCAACAAGGGCTACATAAAATCGGTAGCCTACTCCCAAACGGAAGTCTTCGAAGCAGCATGCATACTCGCTAGAACGGAAGGAATGATTACTGCCCCTGAGACGGCGCATTGTGTGAGATACGTCATCGACGAAGCACTTCGATGCAAGAAAACAGGTGAGAAGAAAATAATCGCGTTCAACAATTGTGGGCATGGTCTGCTGGATCTACAAGCATACGATGCATATCTCAACAGGAAACTTCTGGATTACGAACCCGCCACCATCAACGTACCCAAGCTAGTGAATCAGTAAGGACTTACCTGGCAGTTGGCCAGCAATTCATTCTTTATATAAGAATGAGTTCGCGATTACAGATATGGCTCACGTCTCAAAATCCCGCAAACCCGTTCCGCCTTACCTTGCAGTCGGGCTCTCAACCCTTGTGCATGCCGTGAGTGAACGGTCCCAAATCAAACAAAACCTTGAGACGATCGAAGACGTCATCCACGCCGCAGTAGGCGTCACAAACATCAATATGCCGATTAAGATCATCGCATTGGCCGAAGGGGCACTAACTGGATTTACGGACGAAGTATTCGACGTTCCACATGTGATTGCTGCCCGCGAAATGTTCATTGAAGTTCCAGGTGAAGAAACCGACTTTCTTGGAAGACTCGCTAAGCTTTACGGACTCTACATCATAGGACAATGTAAAGCTCGATGGCCCGAAGTCATCAAAGACAGATACTTCAACACAATGTTCATCATAAATCCAAGAGGAAGAGTAGTCCACAAGGCAGCGAAGAACCATCTTTGGTGTCGAGAACGATCCTGCACACCACACGACGTATACGATCGATGGATCAAAATGTTCGGAGATGGAATAGAATCATTCTATCCAGTACTCAAGACTGACGACATAGGAAATATTGGCACTATCTGTTGCAGCGACGGCGAGTACACTGAACCCGTTCGAGCATTAGCCTTGAACGGAGCAGAAGTGGTATATCGACCAAGCGAAGCCGTCCCGATGACAAACAGCGGATATCCCGGCGGCGGTACCTGGATGGTCCAGAACCGAGGACATGCCCAATTCAACTCAGTCTACATGCTCTGTCCTAACATCGGTCCGGTATACGTTCATCCACGAATGAAACATCCAATCGATGTGGCCGGCGGCAATTCCCACATCGTCGATTACACCGGAAATGTCATCTCATACTCACCTTCCGGAGCAAATACCATGGTTGCTGCCATCATCGATATAGAGGCTCTACGACAGTTCCGAGTAATGAATCTGAATAGCAACTGGTTGAAAGATCTACGAACCGAACTGTTCAGTAAAATGTACGATAAACCGATTCATCCAAAAAATCTGTGGCTGAACCAAGCACCGTGGAACCATGAGCGAGTGGACAAAGTCTACCGTGACAACATCAAGAAGCTAATTGAAAGAGGAACTTATACTCGACCAGCTAACGATTTTCCAGGAGCCCGATTCCAACCCTCCTCAACTTCAGCCGAGGAATTGAAATGGAATAACATCAAAAAGCTGTGGAAAGATCGAAACGCCAAAACAATTCAAAAGTGACTCACTAACTTTTCCGGATAGATTCATCGGCAATCTCTTTGAACTCTGCTAATTAAAAGTCGACAGACAAATTTGCTAAGGCTAATGGCTCGAAAACAAAATTTGAGTGGGCGCATCAAAATGGTTTGGAAGCAACTCCGCGATTCGTTCACGTTAAGCACTATCAAACGAATGATAGTTGGAATGACGCTGTATGGATCCCTGACGATTCCTTTCAACACCATGAGGATTCCTACCAATGGCCTAGTCGGCCTAAGACCAACGATGGTTATCCCCTTGTTCTTCGGCTTTCTATTCGGTCCAGTAGTTGGATTCGCAACTGGTTTCTTCGGAAACCTGATCTCCGACTTTTTCTCCTTCGGTTCAGTCTTCTTGAACTGGGATGTTGGAATCGGACTAATCGGTCTAGTAGCAGGAACAGGATATTCCCTCGCGAATAGAGCAGATTATGCGAGAAGTCGCGGCCTAATCCTTTCTGTCATCTTGTCGATTGCAGGATCTTTTGTTGGAATCGGATTCGCAACAGCAACAGACTATCTTTTCGGAATAGGAATGATCAGTTCAACCATGGCGCTAACCGAGTTTGCTACCGCGACTTTGACATATGCAATTAATGGAGCGGTCCTCGCACCAATTCTACTCTGCCTATACATATACATCCGTAGTAGACGCTCTAACTAGCATTATACCCCTGGATTGTTCGATTTTGAGACAGGTGCCAGACAATTCGGACATTTTGAAGTCTAGGAAGCAAAGCCTTTATGATATCCGATCATCTGTCCGTTAAGTAAGCCGAGTTCTAAGTGAGACCGATGGAAACAGTACAAACCCCGCCTCCAACTCTTCAACTCACTCAGAAGGCACTGGAACGGGTTAGAGCGATATTGGAGAAGCCTGAGAATGCAGGCAAGTCGCTGAGAATTTTCGTATTCGGTGGTGGGTGTGCAGGCCTGAATTACGGCATGGGCTTAGCGTTTGTCAAACCAGATGATTACGTTCTTGAATCTGACGGCTACAAAGTAGTCGTAGACCCAAAGAGCATGGGTTTCCTTAACGGTATGCAGGTTGACTATTACGAAACCGTACAGTCGTCAGGATTCAAATTCAATAATCCTAACGCTGTTGCAAGTTGCGGTTGCGGATTATCGTTCAAGACAGCGCAAAAGACTGAAATGCAGAAACCAAAGCCCTGCCACTAAGGCTCTTCATTTTTTTCTGCTGATTAAGAAGCTACGGTGGCGGTACTCGCTTAATTGCGAGTTGAATATCTTGAGCCTTTACTGTCTTTCTGCCGGCATGTCGGGCTAGCTCGGTCGCTTCCTTTCCCACTTTAACAGCGTAGTCTTCCAAAATCTTGCCCAACTCTTCAACAGCATCGTCTCCAACGCGGTCGGCACCCGCCGTCTCAATCAATCTTCTAACTGCTGCTGTGGAAAGCTCATTGGTGGCCATGAAAAACCCACAATTTTAACCGCGTGCGAGAGCGAAACTATTAAAATTTGTTCTGGCAAGCGAATTGGGCTCGTAAGATTGATTTTATCATGTTTACGGCTTACAATGAGAGAAATGACCTGTTTTATCTCAAAAATCAGATTGATAAAAGGTGATCTTTGCAAAGTCATATATAGAAACTTCACAGAACCCACGACGATTGAAAATGTGGGGTAACCGATCCAAACGAGCTCTTAGTAAAGTCGCTATAGGTGTAGTAATCATTGTTTTGGTTGTAGCCGCTGGAGGCGCCGCGTTTTACTTTTCAAATCTCGGGTCTAGCAGCAGTACTATGTCAAGTAGCACTATGGCTGCGACAGGTTCGAGTCAAGCAGTCCCTCAAACGTTGACTTACGAGACTCTCCAGACAATTC
>DASQZS010000154.1:0-4010 GCA_035638535.1 Candidatus Acidiferrum sp. | reverse complement strand
TTTCTTCGCCAAGTTGCTTCGCCCGTTTCTCGTTAGCAGCGATTTGCTGAAGCCGGATCATACACAAGGCGTGTTCGCCCTCAACTTTTTTCCGTTCGGCTACCAAGCGAAGGTTTTCGAGATTAATCGCGTCAAGTTCATTTGGTGAGGCGGATGCATACCTAGCGTGGTTAGCTTTGGTCTCGATGTCTAAATCGGTTAATGATTTTTCCAGCCGGGCTTTCAATCTCTCGGCTTGTCTGCGGTTCATTGGTGTTTCTCCCGCAGTCTGATTACTACGACTGTCTCGCCGTTGGAAACATCCACGACGTCGCCCGCGTGAAGGTCGTTCGCCTTAACGAACGCTTTCGGGATTGAACAAATCAAAGAGCCGCCCATCTTCTGTAATCGACGTTCACTTTCTGTTTCGGTCATTTACATCAGGCTAGACTCGTATAGACAGGCTTTTAATACCTACATTGATGTGTAATTATTCTATGGTCAAACCAACAGTCGACGACGTAACCAAACTCATTCTCAAGATACTGGAGGAACGCGAAACCGGTCGTAAGGAACCAATTCGTTATATTGAGTTGTTCAAATTGGTCAAAGAACGATCAGGGACTTTGAGTTATACCACGTACGAGAAGGCTGTGACCGAACTGGAACATGGCGATGCCGTCGTAAGATCACCGGATAAAGATCGCAGAGCTAAGATCATAAAACGCATCCCTGAAAACGCACGACAAAAACTAGGCGTTCTTGAAGCCCTAGAGAGAATTAAAGCGTTGAATACACCGGATTACTCCGAGCCAGCATGCAAGAAATGGAGTATAGAGCAACTTGAAAACGGGAAGGTTACAAAGAAAACCTATGACAACATGAAGGAAATGCGTCGTCTCTTCACGGAAGAAGTAAGAGCCAGTCAGGAAGACCCGCTACTTCAAACAGTCAAGATTGCTTATGATGCATTGATGCAATACCGGAAACAATGGAACCGTTACGATTCGAAGCCTCCTTGGTTGCGAGTTGTCGATCGGAAAATCGAAATTGTTCCCTACGATCTCATGGTTCGTGCGACTAAGAAACCGTCTGGTTCTCCTTGAGGAGACATACCGGGGATATAGTCTCGAGATTAGGTTCTCGAGATCATCGCGGTATTCTATTCGCGCGATACCCGGGTATACTTCTACGTTTTCTCTCGAGTCTCTTGAATTTTGATTTCAGCTTTCTTGCTTGCTAGGAACTCGTTCATCTGCTTTCGTAAATCACTCACGATATCGTCGATGTGTTGATCTTGCTTCAATAATCGTTTTTCTAATTCAACGTTTTTTTCTTGAAGTTTTCGCAGTTCTTCAGGCCCCGCGCTGGAGAGAACTTCGTTACATCGAACACAATAAACGGCTACGGCCCCATTCTCAGCTTTGCATTGTGGGCAGACGCGTGTTTCGATCAGTGGTTCTTGGCTGCTTTTCATAGGTCGCAGGCCGTGCATCGCAAGGTCTTTTTCGTCAACATCCCTAGCGGAGAGATGTGCATATACGCCAACCATGGCCGGTGTATCCCAGCCGAACCTGATCATCATTTCTCGATCCGTATACCGTGACGCATCCGCGGTGGCTGCGGTGTGTCGAAAGCCATGCGGAAAGATTGGACGTTTCAACGCACGCCAACCTAGCTTTTTGATGATCTTGTATAGGCCTTCATACGCTAACGGTCGGCCTTTTTCTGTGATCCAGAAACGTGCTTCAGGATCATGGCGCCGCGGGTGATACTCGAGATACCGCTGCAAATCCTGTTTCGCCACATACACGCGTCGTGTTCGGGTGCCCGTCTTACCATGCAACCAGATGATCGGGCTGAATCGATCAAACTGAATATCCTTGATGCACATGTTGTGTAATTCGCCGCGTCTGGCACCTGTTTCTGCTAGAATCTCGATCAATAGTCGGTCTCGTAGGCATCGACATTCTTTAAGCAGCTTTTCGATGTCGTCTTTCGAGTAGATCACCACACGTGCATCCGCGGGCGCAGGCAGCTTAATCTTCGCTGCGATAGTGTCACGTTCAAGAGACCGCAAAACCTGCTTAACCGTGATCGCGATCCTTCGCAATCCAGCACGACTATAATGCTGCGAACATGCAGCCAACCTTGCCTGAATCTCTGGCAACGTGGCCGTGGATAAATCCAAATTCCAAACATGCAAATCTTCAAGATACCGTTCAATGGTTTTGGGGCTGAGTCGCCGCGCGAGTTTCGTATCCAACCATGCCATCGCATAATCAGGCGGCCTTAACCTTGCACTAACCTTCAGCTGCTCACTCAACGCCGCCACAACTTACGCCCTAGCAGATACCAAAAAGGTGCTATAACCCTTCAGGACGCCGCATCTTGAGTGCGAGAGCCCGCAGTCACACATACTTTCCCCAACAGTCACTTTGGTGTCGAAATACCTCTTTCGTGGTCGTCGATTTTTCGTCAGAGTTTAGCATAAAGCATAATCTCAGCAAGCGTATCCTCGTACTCTAGAAGTGGGCCGGTTTGAAGCCTCCTCGAGAGCTTAAAGAAATTTTTGATCAAGATACGGGCTCGATCTATTTTGATCCCACGGACATGACTCGGCTTATGATACTCGCGGACAACTGGATCGGAACTATGCGAAATCGCATACTGTGACCAACTTCTCTTCACTGTCTAATTTTTCTTAGGCGGCTTCCTTGTCGCGCGGAAATTGGCGATAAGAGAATTCATTCGGAAGATCGGTCTAAGATCAATCGATCGGCGATTGAAGTATTCATTGAGCTAGTTGTGTTAAGCCAGGTAATATCAATAGTGACTGGGGAGGATTGAGGTACGTTGTACGTGACGATGGTTAGCGTTTGGTGAATTGGATTCCAGATCCATTGTCCGGACGGGCTTTCGTATTGTGAAGTTTCGTTGACGTACGCTGGCGAACTGTCCGCGAGCAGAGTGGAGTTGAAGTTACGCGATGCGTTCAGGGTATATCGTAACTGAAATTGGTTATATGAAATTGATCGCGATGTTATGTCGATGAGTCTGTTGATTGCGTTGCTAGGTTGAAGGTAGATGAGCGCGACGTGGTAGTCTGTTGCGGCAAGCATGGAATCAACCCATTCGCGCCATCCCCATACTCCCCAGGGCGTTGTTTCAGTGTTCGTTTCTTTGCGACCACTCCATTCCACGTACGCGATGGCTGAAGGGGTTAGGGCGCTGTTTGTCCAGAGATAGGTGACTTCGCGTAGAGTGAATGTGGAATTTGAGAATCCAATGCTGTAGGGATGGGTGAAGGCGTCAAGCAAGAGGCCGTTCTTGTAGGTGGCCACGTCGGCATCTATAACATTGGAACTCGTGTTTAGCCAGCATGCAACGCGCTCAGGTCCGATGATCTGGATTGATTCTTTCTGACTTTTTGTGTCATAGTTGACTATGCCATACGTGGGCATTAGGGTTGTGAGGAAAAGATGATTCGTAAGGAGATTTAACCTCGAATGAAGTGTCGTGTTGTAGCCATTATAGCTCATGTATTCGGAGATAGCCGAGATAGCTATCGCTTGAAAGTCAATGTAGCTGCTGCCATAGCGGGTCGTGCCGTTTACGCTTTCGAATTGGCGTTCTCGGATCATTCCGAAGTTCTGATCTGTTGGCGTGGTGTCTTGCATTTGGAGTAATTCATTCATAACCGTAGTCGCGTGCGTGGCGAAAATATTTTGATCTGCTTTCGCCCCAATTTTTGCGAGCAGGAGTTCTGCTCTTATCATGAATCCTATTGATTGGGCGTAGGTACCGTTTCTTGCCGGCAGAGGGCCCGTAGCAGTGAAAGTGTTATACCAATAGTTTTCGATTCTCTTTGCGAGCGTGTAATCGTTCAAATTGCTGCTGGCTTGATAGAGTCTGGCGAGGCCGTAGACTATGACGCCATATTCGTAGGTACTTGAAAGATCTGTGTTATTCAAGTTTCGACTCATGAGTTCTTGGTAGACGGGCGCGAGATTCAACCAGTCATGTGCGGC
>DASQZS010000153.1:0-4043 GCA_035638535.1 Candidatus Acidiferrum sp. | reverse complement strand
GGAGGTGGCTGAAAACGTTTCCCTCAGAAATCATAATTGAATCGTACGCCGGGATACTAGGAGCAGAGCAATGTAGCAGACGATCTGCCTGCTTTACTACTGCTGTTGTAAGTAGAACAGTATTGATCTTATGTAAAAATCGCCGTCAAAAGCCAAAGGCGGAGGAAGAGCCCACTGGGAAGCGATCGAGGAAGGAACGACGACGAGACCATTGGCAACCACTTGCTTACCCGTATATGGCGTTAAGGCGCTTACCGGATTACCATTCACAAACAGCAGTCGATACGTGTGACCGTTGGTTGTTAGATAGAATATGACTGAATTCGGTACCGCGCAAGGAGGATTCGAAGTACTGCAGACAGGTGAGAGAGAAATCTCGTGCACTGTTCCGACGACCGTAGCATTCAATCCAGTCATTCCTGTATAGGTAACCGCAAACTGTATTGCAGGTTTTGTGCCTGGCAGGCCACCCAACACGAGGTTAGAATTGCCCTGTTCAGGTACCCCTTGAACTGAGGCTTGAAACGCAGAGGCGAAGAGAACGACTATAACCGCACTAAGCAGAATTGCAGTTACGATGAATTTACCCTTACCCACGATCAAAACCTCTCTTCAGACAAATCCTGTGATCATGGAAATCTTGTGGAAAAGAACTATGAACTCAGGGTAACATATCTCAACTCGCGTGCAGTATAGGATTAACATCGACTAAGCAATTTTATTGCCACCCGATGCGCAGTGCTCGGCCATTTATTCCATTAATCTGTCCGTTCGTTGACTCAAACGCGATTTATACCGAATTATAGGATCTTAGAAACAAATTCCTCAGAGAATGACTGCCGAGCGCGATCAGTTAATTATCTACGGCAGATACAGCCGGTTGGAAAGCCTTGGAGTCCTATAAATGGAATTTTCTCGCCGGCATTAATTACCGGAATGAAATGTGTCCATATTGTTGGGTTAGGCAGTCCTTCAGGGTTCTCTAGGCTCACGTGTTGTGTTTGTGATGCGAATCGAAATTCCATACGGAAAATCAAAAATTAAGTTCACGCTAGAACAGAAGCGTCTATATGGCATTATTACACCGAATGAAATTCGACCATCCGCCTCGCCAACGCGTGAGCTCCAAAGGTCTCTTGGGAATCCGATCGACGCTCCTGGATTCGAATCATTCTGCTCGCGCGGGAAAACGGTTGCGATCGCAGTTGATGATGTTACGCGCAGTACTCCGACATACCTTCTTCTTCCTTCCATTTTGCGTAGACTGAAGAAAGCAGGAATTGATCGAAATGATGTTACAATCGTTGTGGCGTTGGGCACGCATAGACGAATGACTGAAGCTGAGATGAGAATAAAGTACGGTGAGAGAGTTGTTGAGGATTACCGGATCATAAATCATGAATACGATAACGAATCTGAGTTGACATCGTTCGGTGTCGCGGCAGGCATTCCAGTCAAGATGAATAGAGAGTTTGTGAAAGCAGATGTGCGAGTGGCCACTGGAAACATTATTCCACACTGTAACGCTGGTTGGTCTGGTGGAGCGAAAATACTTCTGCCAGGTCTGGCTGGAGCCGAAACGGTAGGAAACTTGCATGTTTTCACCGCCCTTAGAACTCCTAACGTGCTAGGAACCGTCGAGACTCCGATGCGCCAGATGATTGAGGCATGCGCTGAAAAGGTCGGCATTCATTTTATCGTGAACACAGTTCTCGCCAGAAACGGTAAAATCGTGAAGGTCTTCTCAGGCAATTACAAAACCGCCCATCGTGCAGGAGTTGAATTTGCCAAGAAAATCTATGCAGCGAAAGCAGCTGGCCTAGCCGACATTACAGTCTCAAGTAGTTTTCCTGCTGACGTCGATTTTTGGCAGGGATCTAAGGGGCTATTCTCTGCAGATCTTGCGACGAAAAATAACGGAGGCATCGTGTTGCTTACTCCTTGTCCCGAAGGATTCACTAAGACACACACGAAGTGGGCTGAGTACTTAACCCTCAGCGGCAATGAGCTGAAGAAGATGGGTGCGAATCCACGAGATGTTGAAGACCCGACAGCGTTGGGCATAGCGTTGATAGTTGCAACGATACGTGAGAGACACCCCACCTGCGTAGTCTCATCGGGCATACGTCAAGACGAGTTTGAGAAAATCGGGATGCGCTCAGCATCAGGGATTGAGGAGGCACTCGAGTACTTCTACGACCGCTACCCCGCTGCCAAAATCAACGTCCTAACTCATGGCGGAGACACTTACCCATTGGTCAACTAGGTCACTTAGGGCATCCGGCGAATTGAACATTTTACGTTAGCGTACACCTTGTTCGAGCGGCTTTCTCCAAACCATAACAGGCTGCCATCAGGATAATTATTGAAACTAATTTGATTGGTATCTGATAGACGTTGAATAAAATTCCTGTCAGCCCGAGAGCTCCACCAAACCCTCCCGCGGCCGCTAGCATCGGGGCAAGATAATAGCAAGGACAAGCCCCCGCGAACGTCGCTGCGAACATTCCGATCAATCCAGCTCGCGTTGCTCCTCTTGCCCGGTTCGCGTTTGACTTGATCTCATGGATAGAAACGGCGGCCACGAACCCGGTTAAGACCGACAGCACAAGGTCGATGCTCAACAAGCCGAAACTATTGAGCGGGACATAGACAATAAAGTAGGGTCGGATGAACAGGAACTGATCTAAGAACAAGAGCATTACACAATAACTGATCATAATCACGGCCGTTACCATTACGTACATCGGGTTCCGAAAGGTCTGGAAGACCAGCAACCGCATAATCATCAAGAACCGGTAAGGGAGTTCACTGCGGTTTCGAAAACAGAGTAGGGCTGATCGCCGACGATTGTGACAACTCTATCGTTTGGACCAATAAGGAAAAACGTTGGCGTCGCAGTTACTCCAAGTTGTTTGCCTAACTCATAATTCGAATTAACGAGCGACAAATATTTTCCATTATGGAATGATTGATCAAACTGAGTCATGTTCAAGCGAAGCTGTTCGGCAAACTGTTGAAGATGACTCGAATTTGACCACCCGCTGTTAGGAGTCTGTTGGTTGGAATAGAGAATATCATAAAATTGCCAGAACTTGCCCTGCTCTCCCGCAGCATAAGCAGCTTCAGATGCCGAAATTGAATCCGGCCCATAAAAGTCGAAGTCACGCCACTCAAATCTCACTCTCCCCGTGTTGATGAGATTCTGAAGAACCAACGGCTCCTGTGTCTGATACCACGCATCACAGGTCGGACATTGAAAATCCCCGAACTCAACAATAGTTACCGACGCATTAATCGCACCGCGGAACGGAGCTCCACCTGAGCTCAGAAGAACTGCGATATCCGATGTGCTGCTCGCTGTGAACGAACCTAACTGATTCGATATTGAACCTGAGAGGAAATACCATGTACCTCCGCCTATCGCTACCACAAGAACTAAGACAATTATCACGACACTAACGGTTCTTTTCATTCACTGCAAAACTCCAGTAGAACTATCAGAACCAGGATCAATATTTTCAAACTAAATTACATGTGGAATGAATCAATATGACGTTATAAACCAAGAAGCTTCGGGAAGGAAACTTAAACAGCTCTCAGTTCATGGATGATGTATCTCCGTCACGTGAAAATTGCTGATCAAGGCGAGATTAATGAAAAAGAATATTCAGGGCTGTTGCTTGACGCCGCAAAGATTACCGCAAAAGGTTCGTAGTAGATTGAACAATGATTTTCAATGAACCCGCCTTCTTCTGACACAATAGGATTACTTGCCTCGCTAGTTTTTTTCGTCATAGCCGCAGTTTACGATCTGCGAATACGGGAGGTACCTGACAAGGTATGGTTGATGTATGGCTTAATTGGGCTAGGGCTTATTGCTATGAGACTTTACTCCGGACTCGAATCGATCTATCTCATGGCGATTTCTATTGTTTTGTCAGTCATCCTCAGTTTGGTGATGGCTCATCTAGGTGTCTTCGGCGGAGCTGATGCAAAGGCCATGATTTGCCTTAGCCTCGCACTTCCATTGGTGCCTGTAG
>DASQZS010000152.1:0-2235 GCA_035638535.1 Candidatus Acidiferrum sp. | reverse complement strand
GTGGCCTCCCTTCCAAACTACCCGGTCGACTCGTTGAGGTTCTATGGGACGGAGTTAATCATGTGATAACCAAAAATCCAAATGGCTTAACGAAACTTACCGCTTCACTCGGCATAGAACCAGATGGTATAGCTAAGATTGCAACGGATCTTCATGGTCCTTACCAGATATTCATGGCAATGAATGAAGAAGGCGTTCAACTGCTGTATGACTACCTCGAACTGAAATATGTCCCACCACCTCCCCCACCTCCAAAGCCGGTTGTTCCAGCCAAACCGGCCATTCCGGCCGCGAAACCATCTGTACCCATTCCAACAACTGTACCGCGACCAGTGCCACCTACGGCCACGCCATCAGTCACAAAACCGGCACCAAGCCCTTCCACGACGCCACCTCCAGCTCCGTCAACTACGCCTCAGCCAAGCACGTCGACACAAACCACACAATCAGCCACTCCTGGCTCACCAAATCCACCAGTTAGCCAGCCTCAAACGGAGAAGAAACCGCCGACGTCAACCTGAGAAAAGCTACACGATGTTAGCGTAGTGTTTCAGCAGCAGCAAGAATGCCTTCTACGGCTTTCCACTTATCACTTCCCGAGCCTATCACTAGGGCATCCCCTTCCAAAAGCTCAAATTCTTTACGGAGTCTCTCGACGATAATTCGATTTTTCTCTGAAAGGTCGAAGCCATCAGGAGGAAGAAGAAACATTCCATCATGGTAGATGACAGTTATTGCACCCGCAGCGCCTGCTCTTATTGCAGCATCGCGTTGCTCAATACCCGAACGAACCGATCGTGCTCCATCTCGAATATGCGCTACTACACTCTTCGACCCTAGACTAAGGTCGCCTGCATCTATCTCCCTGATCGCGTGCACATTGAGGTTTGCCAATAGCTCTGTCAGACGCTTTTCGCCTTTCAGCGTAAGTGAACGTCCAACAAATTTCTCAGTCTTAACGTAACCCATTCTTGCGAGTCTGATCAACAGCCCTCTTGTTACACCATCGGGTAGGCCTAGGATCAAGACTAGCCTGTATCTGCCTAGGTGCTCTTCGTCTTGAATCGCTAACAGTAACAGAGTCTCCTTCTGCTCTGAAAGCGTGCCGACCATCTTGAGTTCGGTTTAATGGTTGATAGAAGAGGCAGATGAAGGGTTAGGTTCCACCTTCTCGAGATCGATATGATAGTTTTGAATAACCAATGTACATTTTTTTGTTGTGAACACATTAGGAAGTTTTATATGAATAAAAAAGCAAACTCATCGACTGATTCTATTGACTCAACTTGCATTAACTCCCCTGAAACCGAAGTCTCCTCTCTATAATCTGATTAAGTTACATCAGATCCGTTACCAATTCACGTTAGACAATGTAGGCGCGAATGCTTGATTTCCAAGAGAATCACACTCAACAGTCTAGATGGCTGTAATTAAATCTGAACAATATCGTGAACGTTATCGATAATTTGATCTCTCTGGGTGCAAAGTTCGACATTGTCTGAAGAATCTAATCCGTTGGATTTAACCGCAAAATTTGCGAACGTGAAGAAAAGGAACGGAATCGTAGTCAGGTTCGACAGGAATAAGATAACTGATGCTATAAGAAAAGCAATTGTTGCTACGCGCGGCGATGCCAACAATATTGACTTGAGCGATCTGACCGATCGAGTCCTCAAGGGCATAGAAACAAGATACGCTGGCTACAAAACTCCTGACGTAGAAGGGATCCAAGACATAGTTGAAAAATCTATTATGGAATTCGGATTGTTTGACGTTGCTCGAGCGTATATTCTGTACCGAGAAAGACATAGAGAGATGAGAGAGGCACGTGAGAAAGAGATACTTCAACAAATAGACAAAGGACTGATATCTGTAACAAAGAGGGATGGACGGAAAGAAAAATTCGACGAAAATAAGTTACGGCAACACATAGCCAAAGCGTTCATTGGATATGAAGGCGTTGCAAACGTTGAAGACTTTTTGAGGCAATGTGAATTAGGAGTATATGATGGGATAAAAAGTTCAGACATTGCTAAGCTTGCTATACTTACAGTAAGATCGTACATTGAATACGAACCGATGATATATTCCACAGTTAGTACAAGACTCTTCTTATCATTCCTTTACAGTGAAGCGCTCTCTGAAGACTTTCCCTCGGATCATGCTGAAGAATCATACGCCCGGTCATTCGTTAATTCGATCGAACTCGCAGTTAAGCAGGAGACTCTTTCCAAG
>DASQZS010000151.1:0-6203 GCA_035638535.1 Candidatus Acidiferrum sp. | reverse complement strand
GTTTCATACGCGAACGATTGGCCGTTCTTCGTAATGTAAATTACGCCTACCTCGAGTTCAGGCCTCTTGTTTGGAGCTGGCCAACTTGTCGGAGCCGTACCCTCTTCTCTCTCTCGAACAGGTTTTACTGTCAGCCTTCGTTCCGTTATTGTCTGCGAGATCAGCTCAGTGTAAAACTCGAGAATGATTAAATCAACATCACTGAGTTTTTCTGTTTTGTTGCCACCAAACGTTAATACTCCATAGACATCATTTCCTATGATGATTGCAGTACTGTACACGCTTTTTGTTTTGAGTACACTGTTATCTCCCTCTGCGATGAGTTCTGCTACGTTCTTTGCCGGAGTAGCCTCAAACTCGACTAGTCCAGTATTCAACGAGTAGGTTTGTTGTAGCGACACCTCCTCGGTTCGTGCCTTCATGGCCTGCAAATTTGCAAGCCCTTTTCCTCGATCGAACGCAAAGATGGCTCCGATATCCATTCCGAACTCCCAAAGGATGGTTTCGAGAACCATCTCAAGCCCCGTGGAGAGATCGGGTGTCTGTCTAAGTTTCTCACGCAGTTTTGCAATATTCTCTATTTGTTCGGTGGTTTCAACAATACCCAGCTCCAAGTTCTCGTTAGCCTTACGCAGGTTCTGCTCGCTCTTGTGCAAAGCCTCCTCCAGCGTCTTTTCTTTACTGATGTCAATCCAGTAGCCCACAACATCCCGCACGTTACCCTCCCGGTCACGAATCACTCTCTGTTCTTCTCGTATCCAACGGTATTCTCCATCCTTATGCAGAAACCTATACTCGAATGCATGCCTTCCATCCCTCCAAAGCAAAGGCATCTCAGCCAAGAATTTCTGCACATCTTCCGCTGGAAGCCGACTCTGCCAGAACCTAGCTCCCGATTCACCAGTTAACTGGTCAGGTTCAAATCCTAGCAACGAACTGACGCTCTTGCTGACGAATGTTGCCCAAAAATCTGATTGGTCAGGGAGAGGTTTACCGACGTATACTACTGCGGGATTAGAGAAGACAGCATACTCCAATTGTTCCTTCGCAAAACGATACCGTTCCTCACTTTCCTGTAACTTCGCAGTTTTCTCAGTAACTAATTCCGCTAAGTGTTGGGCATGTTGCTTGAGTTCTCCTTCCAATCGTTTCCGTTCAGTGATATCTTCGAAAACCGCAACAAAATGTTCATCCATCGGGCTGAAGACTGAAATCTCCAGAATGACTCCCAACGACGATCTCAAGTCACTCTCAAACTGCTCTGGATGGCCTGTCAAAACGACTTTCCCGTAGATCTCAAACAACTCTGGATTTTCCTCTCTAATCCTGGGAATCACTTCAGTGACTCTCTTCCCCACAACGTTCGTCAGTCCAGTCAGCCGACTAAATGCGCTGTTAACATCAAGATAGACGAAATCCACTGGACGATCATTCTCATCAAAAATCATCCTGCAGTAAGCGGACCCTTCCATCATGGTCTGGAAAAGTGAGTGGTAACGTTCCTCGCTTTCCTTCAGTGCGCTCTCTGCTTTCTTGCGTTCGCTGATGTCTCTGATGACACTGACCCAACCTGTCAGCTCTCCCTTATCATTCAGTAGTCTGGCGACTGTGTGTTCGGTGGTGAGTATGGTTCCGTCTTTCCGTTTCATATGAAATTCCGGGAGATCAAACGGGAGCTTATTCTTCTCAGCTGCGGAGTATAGGAGACGTTCGAACTCTACCAAAGTCTCGTTACTCACATGCAGAAGGTTGATTGGTTTCCCAATCAGCTCGTTCTTACCATAACCGAAGGCCTTTAGCGCCGCAGTATTGCAATCGACGATTATGCGTGTGCGAGAGTTGGGTTTAACTTCGAGAATGAAAACGGAGTTAGTCAGGCTGTTGAGTGCGCTTCGAAGTAAGCTCTCTTGGTGATGCGATTGTGGCTCTTGCTCAAATTCGGTATCTCTTTGCTTGTCTGAAACATTCAAAGGCATAAAACTAGCTCATAACAATCTTAGCGTTTTTCCGAGTAATTAGAGTATCTAGATGGCTAATCCCACTAGTGGATAAGCAGTTATCACGATGAAGACCCCTTTCTAAGGATGGATCTAGTCGTCTTTCTAATTTATTTGAGCTTTACCCAGATAATCGCTAGCACGAACGATGCTAGAAACCCTACCTCTCCGAAGTAATCAAGCCTCATCGGAAACCAAGTTGCCAACGGCCAATACACAGAGTTAGGGTTCGAAAATTGAAACGCTATCACATACACCCAAACCGCAAAACTATACGCCCACAAAATGGCTACGAGATTGCGCAACGTCGCAAATCGACTTAGAAGATGCTGCTCACGCAGTTCACCGATAGATCGAAGCTGCCCCGTAGCCCGACTCATGGTCGGTTGAATCAACTCTTCTAAGCTTCTTCTCCACACGTTATCCAGATGACCGCCGATGCCATCCGAATAATCCGTCTTGAATGCATCTCCCTTCCGTCTAGCCTTAATCCATGCTTCAGCTTCTTCCTTACTCATTCCTAGAGAAATGAGGTATTTTGTCAAATCCCACTGATTATTGAGAGAAGACGCGTCCGTGCTCATCTCGACCACTCTGCAATGCATGACCCATGCGGTCGGAGTCTAGCTTTCACCATCATGGAATTATTTCCCGCGTATGTGAACCCCCATTCAGTCATGAATTGATTAATCACCGATATTTCCTCATCTGGCTATGTGCCTTTTACTGATTGATTCGAAAGTAAGCACAATGGAGATTATCCGCACCCGTAAATAGCATTTAACATATTTAAGCGCTTATCTTCCAATGATCGTCTAAGATGAGTATATTGGTTATCCCAATTAACTTCTTCCGGAAGACCAACTTGGTGATCATACTGAGATTCTCACCTAGATCTGCTGTAGTAGTGAAGAATCGTTGACATGCTCGAGAAACTAGCCGCGAAAACATCCGCACAAGCACCCGGACACAAGTAACGGAACATGTGGCAGTTATCGTAACCAATGATGCTGGCGCAAGTTGAGTTTACTGGTCGACGTTGATTAGTTGGTAGGGGATTGTGGCTGGTAGGGGTATGAAGCTGTATGGTTTCAGTTTTTCGTTTCCTAATTCTGCTAGGTAGTGGATTGCGTATAGGTCAACGGTTGAGATGTACGATTGCTTGCTGAGGTCAAACATGAAGTAAGCGTTTCCATCCATTATGTCTTTTCCGTCAAAAATGTGTCCTAGACCCATCACGTGGCCTAGCTCGTGAACCATAATTCGGTACATCACTTCACTTGAAGTGCCGTTGTCGGGAACATTCGTTAGAACCGAGAGGACCGAAATTGTGAATTTGGTTCTGTCGAAACCTGTTAATGCTAATTCGGATCCTGCGTGCTCGATTGCTGCTACTTGCTGAGAATGAACGGGGCTGAAGAGCACCGTGACCATTGGAGTTGCAGTGTTCTCATCCTCATAGAACACGTAACTGTTGGCTACCGCGTTAGTGGCCGCAAGGCTTTGTACACATGCAACGGTGGTGCTAATGGTACAGGTGTTGGATAGGCTGTAGGTTTCGTTGGGATAATATTTCTGAACAAAAGCTCCTTGTTGAACGTTCCATTCGTTCATTGCACGGATAACTGACTCACGAGCCCATTCCGGTCCACCGACTATGCGTACGCTGAGATCGACTTGCTGTGAATGCCACATCGTCGGCGCGGCGCTGATTGGCTGAGAGGCGTTCACGTTGGGGATTATTCGGGTTGCAGTTTGTGCGACCGCGAAGAGCAGCAGTAAAGCAGTGAGAATTTTTCTCGGGCTCTTCGTGGTCATAGGTTATCAAGAGTATATAAGACCCTCCGACCAGATGGGAGTCGTGTGACTGATCAGTAGCATATGCAGTGACCGGTCGCCTTCATTTCGCTCTGAAAGAGGTTGTTCGATCGGAACCGAGCTCACAATGGGTCGTTGGAAGGTTGAAGTTGTCACCCATCTTCGACTTTCCGGGTGACATACTTACATTATGAAAAACCGCATTCTATCTATCTAGCTATGCGCTAATGTGGCTATGACAGTTGAAGTTGTCACCGATCTTCGATTCTTTCAGTAACATAACCGCCTTATGAAAAGCTGCACTCTATGATGTACTGATGTAGTTATGACACTAACCGAGCTGAAGATGGAAACGGGCAGACAGGATCTTAATGTGGATGAGACGACCCTAGAGCAGCCCAATCTAGTCGACCGAATCCTAGTGAATCTGGGTGCTAGAAGACTGGCTGTTCAAGTTCGGAGAGTAGGATGGCGAGCTTCAACTGAGTTTTACTGGTTCAAGTGTTCCAGATGCCACAAAATAACCGCTAACTATATTCACGGTTACAATGGGTATGTTCCGTGCAATCACTGCGAACAGGAAAGACGAATGCAAATAGCTGTTTTAAGGAATAGTAAATCCAGCAACAAAGCCCAGAGCCTGGTCGTTATGAAACCCCAGATCAATGTGATGCCCAAAACCTCCTGAGCAACCATTCCTTAAGCACCTCCTCTAGAGGAGCACGCCACCCGACCACACACAACTGTGGTCAGCAACGGACCAGTTGCTAAGCGCCAACTGCTAAGTGACAGATGAGAAGAAAACGCACTGGCCTAGCCTAAACAAGTTTCTAAATATCACCTAATCTACGTTCACATTAGTCGCTGCTTTAACGCTTCGATGTGAGATCGAACTATCGCGTCATCCCAGACAGCCTTATCGATGTAAAGATTCTTCACGTGCCTTTCTAGGAGCAGATCCAAGTGCTTGCCTAGCTCGTCCGTCGGGTCGTTCGTGATTGGTCGGCCTTTCTTCCTCGCCTTCACCCATTCGTTCGCTTCTTCCTCACTCATGCCTATGGACACCAGAAAGCGTGCCATATCCCACTGTTCAGTATCTTTTCCCAATTCACTTACCCCCAGATCCGCACATTCCAAATTCGCAGAACTCATGATTACTCGCATCGCAGTTCGTACATGAACCGTCGTAATCAATTTCGAGATAGGACGTATCACTCATCTCGATCACCCTGCCACCCCTATCTTATGCGGTCGGTGCCTATTGAGCCTCACTGTCTCGGATTTATTTCTCGTATGCATGGGTCTTCTACCCAACAACCGACCAATTCAAAATTCAGCCTGTCCAGCTGGCTGGTGATTTGAGAATTTACTTCAACTTAACCCAGATAATTGCGAATAAGAACGATGTAAGAAAACCTGCTTCTCCGAAGTAATCAAGTCTGATCGGAAGCCAGGTTGCCAACGGCCAGTACACTGATCCTGGATTCGCGAATTGGAAAGCAATCACGTATATCCAAACCGCGAAACTATATGCCCACAACACTGCAACTAAATTACGCAATGTTGCAAATCGGCTTAGAAGATGTTGCTCGCGTAGTTCCCCGATGGGTCGAAGTTGACCAGTCGCCTTACTTACGTTTGAATGAATTAACCCTGTCAAACTTCTATCCCACACCTTATCCAGATGACTGCCTAAGCCGTCCGAATAGTCCATCTTGAACGCGTCTCCCTTCTGTCTAGCCTTGATCCATGCTTCGGCTTCCGCTTTACTCATACCTAGGGAGATGAGATACTTTGTCATATCCCACTCACTATCTACCAAACTTCTAGCCTTGATCCATCCTTCAGCTTCGTCCTTACCCATACCTAGAGAAGCTAGATAACTTGTCAAATCCCATTGCTTATCACATTCTTGCCCTACCAAACGCTAACACATTATTACTTACGTGATCGGCGCATATCTGTACAGTGTAACCCTGTTATTGAATAGCGAGGAACAACCGATAACTCGCCGGGCTCAATACGCAGCTGGAGTCCAACTAAGTATTGATCTATTTGCGAACGTGACGTAAACGATCACACAGAAGCTCGATTACTTCATCGGTCAGGGGAACCGACGGTCCAACCAAAAGCATATTCGGGTGAGTCGTTAAGGCAGAAATCAGTCGCCGTTAAGATCGAATTTACGTACCAAACCAAGCCAATCCACCTTTTACTGATTCTTTACAGAACAACACTAATTCGTCAGACTAATCCTGCCCAGCTCTAAACTTAGACTAAAATTGGATCCAAGAATATTGTAAATGTTATCAGGATGCATCTGTTATCGGAGATTCATTCTAACTCAAACCCCGGGAGGGCACTGAGATTGCTTGACGTTTTCACTTT
>DASQZS010000150.1:0-2687 GCA_035638535.1 Candidatus Acidiferrum sp. | reverse complement strand
GACACGGTGATTTTCGCACGACAACTTTCGGCCGGACAAGTATTCCGTATTGGCAAAAAACTAGGCATGAATGTCAAAGTTATGGACCGAAACTTACTCATCCTTGACGTTTTTGAGAAGCGAAGCAACACGACTGAAACTAAACTACAGGTAACTTTAGCGAGATTACGATACACGTTTTCCTGGGGACGAGAATCCATCAGGACACACGGCATCATCGGAGAACAGATGGGACGAGGTGGCCCTGGGCAATATCCCTACGAGGCTTATGAAGCAATGTCACGAAAACGAATAAGCCAGATCGAAGAAAAACTTCACCAAATCCGAAACAAGCAATCACGACTGCGAACTCACCGCGAACACTCCGGATTCCGAATAATCGCTCTGACCGGTTACACACAGAGCGGCAAGACTACGCTATTCAATAGATTAACCTCAGAAACGAAAGAAGTGGGCCTGGGTCCCTTCACAACCTTATCCACTTTCGCGCGAAGACTGTCAAACTCGCCAACTGGATTACATTCCCAAATTATCCTCATAGATTCTATCGGCTTCATAGAAGACCTTAATCCACTACTTCTAAATGCGTTCCACACGACGCTAAGCGAACTAGCAAACTCGGATCTGATACTCTTGTTCGTCGATGCAAGCGACAAACTATCCACAGTCATCGATAAGGTAACAACATCGCATGACGTTTTGGCAAAGAAACTCGAGGGAGTTCCCGTTCAAGTCTGCGTCAACAAGATTGACATCACCAATCGTGAACACTTGGATAAGGTGAATGAGGAAATCCGCAAGATCTTTGGACCAATCGAAATAACTGAAATCAGCTCAAAAACGGGGGATAACGTGCAGATACTCCTGCAAAGAATTGCAGATCAGCCTGTGGCAGCAGTTTAGACGAAATACATTCGTCCCATAATTGAAAAAGTCTTTAGGTTATTGCCGTCCGCGACGTGATTTATCTTCCCTCTTGCGAGTGTAGGGATTCTTACCCATCTCACGCTTGAACGTCGCTCCCATCGTCTCGTACTTGAATGCAGTATGCCCACAATCTTCTCTTTCGCAACAAAATACGTGAAGAGTTAACGCATCTGCGTTCTGAATTTGCATTCGAGTTTCTCCATAATCACGCATTTCTTGACCACACTCTTTACACTTCATGGTAGCTCACGCAAAATTATGTTTAATGGATAGATATGACTTTGCATGGTACAACTTGCAGCCAATTCATTCTTGATATGAACGCTTCATGAAGGAACAACTGCATTCCTCAGACGTAGCCAAGAGAGGATAAACCAAGCTCAGCTTATCAGGGCATTTGCACTCGTAGGATCCTAAAGCGTCTCTTTTCGGACAACTGATCACTCCAGAATGAGTCGTTTTCGGCGTAAGTTGCATATTTAACCGCATAACGATATAACCTTATATAGCGCCTGAGCCGTTACTAGAGGTAACAGTACTTGGAGTTAGTAGGTGAAATGAATGCAAGCAAACAACAAAATGTTCCCGACTTATGTGTTAATCAAGGCCCAGCGCGACCATGTGACACGTGTGGTTGAGGAATTACGAAAATTCAGCGAAATAGAGTTCTCAGCACAGGTAACAGGAAGATACGATCTAGTGATGCGAATAAAGAATACTAACCCAGAACAAATCTACAACATAGTAGACAAGATACGCAATATCAATGGCGTAACCGCTACCAACACCTTCACTCCAAACGATGGATTTGTCAACGGTCAGAAGTTTGACGCTCAAGGCGTATGGGGATTCAGTCTCCTATCAGTCAACAAGCCGATAACGCATGTTATTGAGAAGCTTAGGCAGCTACCCGCAATATACGATGCTTGGAGTGTTCCAGGCCAATTCGATATCATCATGAGCTACAAATCGAAGAATTATGAGGAGCTTATGAAGACGACCGTCGAACAGATTGCTCAAATCGAAGGTATCAACAGAAGCGAAACACTATTCGCATACCAACCCAACGTTAAAGCATAAGTCAATAGTAACTGTGGAGCATAACCTGCTCCCAGTACCCCACTTTTTCAAAATCTCTGAACGTTCGACTCATTCTCGTGCAAATCATTGCACAAAACAAAACGTATTCGATCCGTGCATAAGTAACGCAAGAACATGCTCAGAATTTTACTCGCTTGTAGAAGATATTTTTCACCAACTCGCCTGAGAAAATGTAGGCTGCTACGATTAATCCCATCGCAATCAGAAACAGAATAGATGGAGCTCTAAACCCGAACAGGTCGCCAAGCGGAGTGTAGGGGAGTACAAGTGTTGCTACAGCGATTGCGAGTGTGGCTACGAGCAAGTGCTTGCCTGGAGTACTTTTGAAGAAAGGCCTACGGCTACGAATAACCAGTACAATCAGTGATGCTGAGATGACTGATTCTATGAACCATCCGGTTCTGAATAGATCTACTGAAGCATGCAGGAGGAAGAGGAGGACTCCGAAGGTGACGTAGTCGAACACTGAACTTAAGATACCGAAGACTATCATGAAGTTCCGAATAAAGCCGACGTTCCAGCGTCGTGGCTGCTCAACCATTTCGCGGTCCACATTATCTGTGGCGATGGCCATTTCTGGGAAGTCTGTCATCAAATTGGTAAGCAGTATCTGCTCTGGGAGTAAGGGAAGGAACGTTAGAAAGAGGGATGCTCCTGCC
>DASQZS010000149.1:0-4210 GCA_035638535.1 Candidatus Acidiferrum sp. | reverse complement strand
AGATAGATGCAGGCGATCTTAGTCTAGGGCCGAAGAGTAGCGCATATTCGAGATGGAGCACGATCGGTTCGTTCGGGTATTGAGCAACGAGATGCTGCAATAAGAGCAGGCGCTGCTGGCGCAATAACAGTCATCTATCATGATGGAATGCTTCTTCTTCCTCCTGATGGTTTCGATCTTTCAGAGAAAAATCGAAGCATCGCCGAGAGACTTCGTAAAGAATTTGAGCTTTTGGAAGGGGACGCCTTAGTGATAGGCTCGGGGGACGATAAGTGGAAAGCCGTAGAAGACGTTCTTGCTGCTGCGGAAACACTACGCTAACATCGTGTAGCGTTTCTCAGGTTGGCGTGGACGGTTTCTTCTCCGTTTGAGGCTGAGTAACCGGTGGATTTGGTGAACCAGGAGTGGCTGATTGTGTGGTTTGTGTCGACGTGCTCGGTTGAGGCGTAGTTGGCGGAACAGTTGGAGGTGGCGTCGTGGAAGGGCTTGGTGCTGGTTTTGTGACTGATGGCGTGGCTGTAGGTGGCACTGGTCGAGGTACAGTTGTTGGAACTGGTACGGACGGTTTCGCGGCCGGAATGGCTGGTTTGGCTGGAACAATCGGCTTTGGAGGTGGGGGAGGTGGTGGGACATATTTCAGTCCCAGGTAATCATACAGCAGTTGAACGCCTTCTTCATTCATTGCCATGAATATCTGGTAAGGCCCATGAAGATCCGTTGCAATCTTAGCTATACCATCTGGCTCCATGCCGAGTGAAGCTGTAAGTTTCGTTAAGCCATTTGGATTCTTGACTATCACATGATTAACTCCGTCCCATAGAACCTCAACGAGTCGACCGGGTAGTTTGGAAGGGAGGCCACCGAATTTCATCATTGTGTAGCCGCGTTTCTTCGCTAATTCGTTAAGTTTCTTGAAATCGAAAGGACGGTTGAAGCGTACCCAAAATTGATCGCCGGTCGAATACGGGACATGCTCTACTTTTTCAATGCCATCAATGAATCTGAGTTCATTTAATCTAGTTTGCAAAACGTTTGACATGATAGTCCGTTCCGAAGTGTTGGGAGCTCATGAAAATGCTTCTTAAAGTCGTTTGCCTTTCCCACATGAGCTGCTTATTGCTTGTCCCAATAGGGTCTTGTTGTTATAAATTGCAATTTGGCTTCCAGCAGGTCTCTGTAGAACGATTTATCGTCGTCATGCATTTTAGCTAGGAGCCTGCTTGCAGTTTGGGGACCAATACCGTATACGCATTGCGCGACAACCGCTCTGCGGCCATATGATAAGACGAGGTCAGCTGAACGTCTGGTTCGAGCTAACATTGAGCGTTCGTTGTCTTCGATTACCTGGCCTCTCAGTTTCTTGCGCAGTATTTGGGTTAGGTAATCAGTTGACCAGGAGGATACGGCCAGTAATCCTGAGCCGCACGATGGGCATAATGGTTTCGTAGGCAGTGATTTCACTACAAGGTTCTGAGTTAATTCGCCGCAGTCGAAACAAAGCAAGTCAACGGTCATGTTATCTAGACTAAATTTTAGTCGACTTATGGTATCTTTTTCGATGGTTTCTGGTGCTATAAGCTCCGGTATGTCGATGTGTTTGTACAGTAGATGATAGGCGATGGGGGTCGGTTTGTCTCTGGATTGGAAGTTTTGTATTCTGATCGACCCGTTCCTAATCGACTTGTAAATTTCTCGGACAGATGGAAAGTCGACATGGAGGAGTAGGGCTTCACGGATTGTCTCGTCATAAATTGGAGTCATGCGGAATCTTAGAGCTAGTTCTCTTAGGTTGTCGCCCGTAAACATCAGACCGCGTTTGAGTGCACCGAATCGTTCAGCAATAAACTTCATGTAGTAACCGAACGGGAAGTGTCGGTGCAGAATCCCGTTGAATATTCCTTCCATAACGCCGGGTTCTAGGTCGAATAGTGTTGATTGGATTTCATCAAGCATGGAATCCGAGGGGTTTGTGGTTAATTCGATTAAGATACGGTAGCCGTCTGCCCACCATTGTCTGACTATACCTTTACGTGAGAGAAGTTCTTCGTAGAGCTCTCCGAGGGTATTGTTGACTCGGTCTCCGAAGCACGCGTGAATTATCAGATAATTTTCGAAGGCCTCTATGACGACCCGTTCGTGTGTGGGAACGGGAGCTCCGATTTTCTTGTGGTCGATGAGTTCTTCGACGATTTTTCGTATTCCGAATCTTTCCGCTGTCTCTTGTTTGGCTAACTTCTTGATGAGCTCATCTTTTCCGTGATCTTCTAGCTGATTATCGATTTCGGCGCGAAGTTGGCCTACTGTTTGAGCCAGGTCAAATGGGAGTGGAATCATTTCACCATCCCATCCCGGAATCGCAGCGGTGGGATCTTCTACTGGGGTTACATAGACGCGTGCGTCATCGGAGATTTGTTCTATTTGCCAAACTTTGCCTTTAACGATAAAATGCAAGCCAATCTTCGCTTTTGTTGCCATGAATTCCTCTCCAAGTATTCCGACAGAGTGTTGGGTTGAGAGGTCTACGACTAGGTATCGTCGTTCATCAGGAATCATTGAGAGGTTTTGGAAGTAGTATTGTCGAGTTCCGCTTCCTCGGCGAATGTATTCTCCATCGACTGTTACGTATCGCATTTTCATCTGGAAAGTGAGCACCTTTTCCAGTTCTTCGCGTGTCAAGTTGCGATAAGGATACGTGTGATGTAGTAGGTCCAGGAGATCTGTTATTTTCACGTCGCCGTTTGATTCAAGAATTATTCCTGCAATTTGATGCGCTAGTACGTCTAGAGCTTTTTCATGAATTGTAATTGGTTCAACTTTCTTCTCTTTGGCCATTCTGACGGACGCGATTGATTCAGCTATGTCGTCTGTTGAGACCGCCATTATCGTGCCCTCAGATATTCGATCAAGCTTGTGACCGGATCTGCCGACTCTCTGAATGAGAGAGGACACACTCCGAGGAGACATGTACTGGATGGTTAGGTCAACTGATCCGATGTCTATTCCGAGTTCAAGTGTTGATGTGCAAACAAGCGCTTTGATTTTTCCGTTTTTGAACTCGTTCTCAACTCGTACGCGTTCTTCTCTTGGCAACGAACCATGATGGACTCCAACGTTTCGCTTTAGCATGAGAAATTTTGAGCCGAGTGTCTCAGCATTGGTTCTACTGTTGACGAAGATTAGGGCAGAGTTGTGGCTTTCCACGAGCTCCCAAATTCGATTAAGCCGTGCAGCTGCTTCGGGTGCGGTGTAAAGGCTCTGTGCTACTACAACGTCTTCGTCAGTTGGATGCGGATATTCGACAAAATACTTCGCTTCTTTCCGTAGTGAGGTCTGGATAACTTTGATCTCTCGGTTGCCTGCGATGAACGTGGACACTTCGTTTGGGTTTCCTATAGTGGCCGAGAGTCCGATTCTCTGAAATTCATGAACGGTGATCTTACGAAGTCTCTCAAGTCCAACGGTCAACTGTACTCCCCGTCTTTCACCAGCGAGCTCGTGAACTTCATCTATAATCACCCATCTTACGTTCTGCAGATGATTTCGCATCAGGCTACCTGGGAGTATGGCTTGCAAGGTTTCTGGGGTGATGACGAGGAAGTCTGGTGGTTTGAGTGATTGCTTTCGTCTTTCTCTTTGAGATGTGTCTCCATGTCTAACTTCGACGGTGAAGCCTAGTTTTCTGCTCCAGTATCCGAGTCTGATGAGTAAGTCTCGGTTCAATGCTCGAAGCGGAGTAATATATAGAACAGAGATCCCTTGGCGAACTTCTAGTTGAGTTAGTAGGCTGAGAATTGGGAGAAGGACGGCTTCAGTTTTGCCTGAACCAGTTGGGCCAATTAACAGTACGTTTTTTCCTTCAAGAATTTCTGGTATAGCTGCGGTTTGTGGTGGGGTAGGCTCTTTCATCCCGGCAGCAACCAGTGCCTCCTGAATAGGCTCCGTAAGTTGAGAGAATACCGTCTGTGACAATTAATACGACCAACTCAGGCCATTTAAATGGAGGCTTCAATGGAGGGTTTGCGTTCGTTTTAAATAAACTGCAGTGAGACTGCTAGTACATAGCGATCAACGATGTATGAGTACCATGGTGTCAAATTGAGTTGGCTAGGGCATGATGGTTTCAGGATCCAGGACGGAAAAGTGATCTATATCGATCCTTTCAAGATAGCAGGTGGACCTAAAGCCGATATAGTCTTAGTGAGCCATGAAC
>DASQZS010000148.1:0-4460 GCA_035638535.1 Candidatus Acidiferrum sp. | reverse complement strand
GGATGAGTTCAACGCTTTCGAAATTGAAATAAAATCTTCAGAGCAAACTTCGAGCACCCCACCCCTAACTAATCTGACGTACGGAGGCCACCAAACGAAAACGAACGCGAGCATGGCGTTGAGGAGCCCCGAACCAAGTGTTGCCGCGATTGCGAGCACCATGATTATCGTTGGAAATGCGAGAAACAGATCGGTTACCCTCATGACGATCTCATCCACCACTCCTCCCAAGTAACCAGCGGCCATACCGAGAAAAATCCCAATGAGGCCGGAGAGAACCACAATTGCGATTGGCAAACCAAGGTCGATTGGAAGGGCCGCGATCACTCTAGCAAATATGTCTCTTCCCTCGAAGTCCGTGCCGAAGAAATGAGTGATGCTCGGCGCTAGATTCGATTGTTGAAGGTTAACAGTATACGGGTTATACGGCGTGATCGAGCTTCCGAAAAGGGTGAATAGAATTGCAGGCGCAACTGAAACGATTACAATAACCAAACCTAACGTCGATAGACGATTCGCGAAAATTAGTTGTCTAAATTTTAGTGATTGCGCCACTCTGAGCCCCCATTGCTATTCTCGGGTCAAGTAACGAATACGCTACGTCCGCAGCAAAATTGGCCGCTATCACTCCGACCGTGAAAACTACGACTACGGGAATCAGAACCGGATAGTCATTAGCATATATCGCCTGGTACGCGAACTGACCTAAGCCTGGCCAAGCGAATAACTCCTCGATGACAACTGTGCTTGTTAGAACCCAACCGAACAATACGGCGCTCAAGCTTGTTGCATCGATTAACGCATTCCTAAGGATATGTTTGCGTTTCACTTCTCCCTCCCTCAAGCCCTTAGCTCGTGCGGTTTTCACATACGTTGACCATCTCACATTCAGGATCGAAGACCTCACCGCCCTCGATACCAAACCGAAGTTCACGAGAGCTAGCACACATGCCGGCAGGATAAGATGTTGAAGCCCTGACAGAAACGCAGGCAAGTTAAGTTCAAGGAGAGCATCGATTAGAAAGAACCCTGTGATGCTCGTCACCGGTGCTACTGACAACGAATACATTCCTCCAGAAGGAAAAATCGGTATGTAATGCGCGAAAAGCAAAATCGCTAAAATCGCCGCGAGATACATTGGAGCTGACCAAGACGTTAGGTAAATCACTCTAATCACAGAATCTCCGAAAGTGCTGAAGCGCATTCCCGCGAAATATCCTAAGGTAACGCCCACAATGACCAGAATGGCGAAGGAGAACAGAACAAGTTCCAGCGTGTTAGGTAAATAAAATCGAATCTCTGACAGAATCGTCTGTCCAGTTAAGGGGTCTATTCCGAAATTTCCACTGATTAGATCTCGCATGAAGTAGTAGTACTGTAAGTATATCGGCTCGTTCAAATGGTATCTCGCTGCCACAGCAATAATCGTGGACTCTCGAGCTCTAGGGCCCGCCCAAAGCTTAGCCGGGTCCGGGTTGAGAACATGCGAAATGAAGAAGATGATTGTGATTGTACCGATCGATACTAGTATTGATCCAACTATTCTTTTACCAAGTAGAGAAAAAAAATCCTTGAGGTAAACCAGAGCTCTTCATCTACGAACTATAGTGTACGGTATTGTAAAACATGAAATAACCCATGCCCGATCCTGCCGGGTTGGAGATCATTCCGACAACATTGCTTCTATTCGCCGCCATGAAGTAGGGTACGTACAACCAAATGTCCGTGTAATCACCATACATGGCTCTCGTAATTTGCTGAAAGTTTGCAACTACTGTACCTTGATCGAGACTGGTTGCAGCGGCAGATTCCCAGCCCGTAACAGTCTGATTACTGAACCCGCTGAATCCTACCTGGCCGGTCGTTATTAGAGCGGACACGTAGTCGATGCTTGCCGTGTAGTCTTCACTGTAGTAGCTTATGCCAAATGGATAAGACGTGCTGTTCACGTCGCCTGTTGAAGTTACTACGTTCGCGTACTGTTTGAAAGTTAGCGGCGTGAGCGTGATGGTGACGCCTACGGTCTGCAATTCTGATAATATGATCTGAGCGACTTGGCCTTCGGTTGCTGAGTCGGCATCGTAGAGGAAATTCACTGACGGAAACACTTTCCCTCCTGAGTTTAGTACGGTGCCGTTTGGTAACGTGGATTTGTAACCGGCTTCAGCGAGCAATGTCGCTGCCATAGTCGGATCGTACTGGTAGGGCGTCAGACCCTGCGTTGACTCATTGTAGTCCGGAAAACCTGGTGGAACTGGACCGATCCATTGGGTTGCCAAATCGTTGAAGACGGAATGGATTATGGACTTGTAATCGATCGCGTATGAGATAGCCTCTCTAACTCGTCTGTCTTGGAACGGTTGGAAGGCGTACGGATCCATGTAAACGAAGATGATGCTCTCCGCCGACCCGAATACGGGCGGCAGGATAGTTGCAGTAACACCTGCAGTTTGCTGCAGAACACTGTATTGGGTTGATGGCGCAATGATCATTTGAGCAGAGTTGGATTGTAGATCCGCAATCATTGCGGATGCCGCTTTGTAATAGATACTGATCGTGTCAAGTATTGCTGGCTGTATCGCTTCGTTAAGTTGTGAAGCCGGAACATTGGCGCCCCAATAATTCTGATTCCTGACTAAAGTGACGCTTTGCCCCTGCACCCATGATTGTAATTCATAGAAACCTGTCCCTAGAGCGTTAGTTTCCATGTAGTTATTCGGTTGACCCGCAACGACTCCTCCGTTCGCTTCAACAACCTTCGGATCAACGGCCATAGCCATCGGGGTGATGAACGTGGCTAGAAAGGCGGAGTATGGAGCTTGGCCATTGTAACCGTATCCAAGATGAATCGCCAATTCGTTAGATTGAACTACCTGAACAGATTGGTTAGGATAAGTCATGTAGCCTAAATCTGTTGAATTCGGATTAACGTAATTTATTGAGTTCAACATTGCGTCCGTAACATTGAAGGTCATACCGTTTCCTGCAGCGAGATTCTGGCCTAGAATCCAAGCCGGTCCTTGATTCATCACCAACGTCCGATAAATAGAGAACCACATCACGTAAGCGTTGAAAGGATCACCGTTACTGAACGTCACGTTCGGCCGGAGCCAGAACGTGTAAGTCATTCCGTCGGACGACACGGTCCAGTTTTGAGCTAACGCGCCAACGTAGGTGCTATAGCTTGTTCCGTTCGGTGCCAGAAGGCCCTGATAGATCTGCTCAACAACCTCCCACCCCGGCGTCGTGTAGGAAACAGCTGGGTCCAATGAATCCGGCTGACTCTCCTCCTCAGCGACAAGCGACGTTGGCATTTGACTTGAACTCGAACTACTCGTCGCCACACTCGTCCTACTTGCTGAATAGTAGTAGATTCCTGACGCTACGGCGACAACCAAAACTACGATTATAACAACGGCCTGAACTTTCCCGATAGCTCGACTGTTTGCCAATTAAAATTTCACTCTAAGTTTCGTAACAAACGTTGTTTGAAAATGAGTTTTAACGCTTCCGGCCTAGCCACACGCTGGTTAAGCCTCCAGAGCAAAAGTGCCTTCGCGTTTAGTGCTTGCTGAAGACCAGCAAATCGCCTTCCTTCGCGTGGCCGGCCCACAAGTTAATCGAAAATCTTCCATTCAGACCATCCCCATTCAGATCTGGACCGGATCTTCAGCTACGCAGCCGTCAGTATGTTGCAATACCGCCGATCTGGGATCCTTCCTAGTCATGAATGCGTTCCACTGGAGAAAGCCACCTTAGTTGAAAACAGGTTCTCACGAATGGTAGTATATAAGGGCCCCAAGATCAAAGAGGCGATTAAGCGCCTAAAAGGCGATTTTACTGCCACTAAACAGCCGAATGCTTAAGAAGTTTTTAAGCGAATTATGCAGTTTTCTGCCATATAAGTGTGAGAAATGAGCTAATATACCAAGATACTAAAATATATGGCAGATTATGGTAGATATAGTTATGATGAGTTGATGGAAATGCTAGCTTTGGAACAACGAGAAGAACCAAAACTGCTCAGCATCATCGAGCCAAAATCCGAAAGGAGCCCATCAACCGAAAGATCCAGGCTGCTCAACGAGGAGGCAGGACTCTACCTACCATCCGGTGCGTCATCTAATGTTCGAGTTCACTTACACGAACCTTATCCGATCCTATTCAGGAGCGGCGAAGGACCGAGAGTCACAGACGTAGACGGAAATAGCTACGTCGACTACTTGATGGCGTACGGATCCCTGATCCTCGGTCACAAGCATCCGAGAATTCTTGCCGAGATTCAGAAACAACTCGAGAGGGGAACAATGTTTGGGACGACGACGGAGCTTGAGATTGAAGTCGCTAAGCTCGTAACCAGCGCGGTTCCATGCGCCGAGATGATCACGTTCTCCAACACTGGAACCGAAGCTACGATGGAAGCAGTTCGGATAGCCAGAGCGATTACTGGGAAAGACAAG
>DASQZS010000147.1:0-14666 GCA_035638535.1 Candidatus Acidiferrum sp. | reverse complement strand
TGAATTCCATGAATTGGGTGGCAGGAGCGTGCACGTTACATCGTGGATGTGGTGTCAATGTTCCGAGAGTATGTTGTTAATTCGTTTTCGTTTGGTTAGGAACAGGCGCCCCAGCCGCATTCAGGGCACATGTAGCAGCCTTCTTGGAATACGACTTCTGTTTGACATTGCGGGCAAACTTTGATGTGTTCGGTTGCGCTTTGTGAAGCGCCGACTATTGGCATAGCCAAGATCTGAGGCGAACGGACGGCTTCTAGTTGGTTCTGTTGATTCGTAGTTTCCTGTTTCTTGCCTGGAGAGACTAGTACTTGGCCCTTGATTGATGTATCTCTGAAAACTGTAACGTCCTTACATCCCAATTTGTACGCGAGTAGGTATGATTCGCGCATATCTTCCACGGTTGCGTTAGCGGGAAAGTTATTTGTCTTTGAGATCGACGAGTCCGTCCATTTCTGGAATGCAGCTAATGCTCTGATGTGATCTTCTGGTCTGATGTCCATTGCCGTGACAAGGGTTCGCTTGAGATCGTCGGGTATGTAGCTTATCTTTTGAATCGACCCTACATGTTCGTTTACGTCTCGTAGTAGGTCTTCTCCAAAGAGGCCTTCCTCTGTCATGATTCGTTCGAAGACTGTATCAATATAGTAGAAACTTCCAACTTTCACATGCTTTTCGAAGACGAGTGAATAGACTGGTTCGATTCCGCTACTGCATCCCGCGATCATGGATATGCTACCAGTCGGTGCAATCACAGTGGTGTAACCGTTACGTACTCCATATTGCTTAATCATTTCAGCTATTTTATCCCAGTCGAAATGCCATGATTTTCTATCCTGGAAGCCGCTGATGGGCAATCGTCCTTCAGGATAGAAGCTTTTCTCGAAATATTGTAGAGGTCCGCGTTCTTTCGCGAGTTCGATGGATACGATCTTCGAATGATAGTTGATGAATTCCATTAGTTCCTCCATAAATTTTCTACCCTCATCACTATTGTAGCCTAGTTTCATTTCGTAGAGCAGGTCGGCCAGCCCCATGACACCAAGCCCAATTTTTCTAGTTGCAATGGTCATCTCTTCAATAGCTTTCAGAGGGAAGTTGTTTACGTCTATGACGTTGTCTAGAAATCTTGAACCGGCATAGACTACTTCTTTCAGTTCGTCCCAATCATAATTGATTTTTCCATTCTCGTCCCGCTTAACGAACGCCCAAACGTTCACACTGCCGAGATTGCATGATTCATTCGGGTAGAGTAATACTTCGCCGCAAGGATTAGTTGTTACGATTGGGCCGAGATTTTTGAAGAACGGATTATGTTCATTCACGTGGTCGAAGAAAATCACTCCAGGTTCAGCGCTCTCCCATGCCTGATAGACGATCATGTCGAAAAGAAGGCGTGGGTTTACCTCGCGGACGATTTCTTTGGTTCTTGGGTTAATCAGTTTGTAGGGTTTGTTGTTATTGTAACATTCCCAAAATTCCGGCATTACAAGGACTGATATGTTGAAGTTCCTGAGGGCTTTGTTTCCCTTCTTCGCTGTAATGAATTTCTCAATATCGGGATGATTGCTATTCAATATGCCCATGTTGGCGCCTCGTCGAATTCCACCTTGTTTTATGACGTCTGTCATGGTATCGAAAAGCATCATGAAACTGATTGGGCCTGATGCGACGCCTGATGTTGAGCTCACAAAGTCTCCATCTGGCCTAAGCTTGGAGAAGTTGTATCCCATCCCGCCTCCGGCTTTGAATACGACGGCAGTCTGCTTCAATGTCTCCATTATACTCTCGATTGAGTCTTCTACGTCAAGTACGAAGCAGGCTGAGCCCATTCCCAAGACATTTCCGAAATTTGCGATTGCAGGCGTGTTAGGCATGAATTTGCGGGTAACCATCAAATTGTAGAATGATTCAATTCTTTTCTCAACCGGATTGAAGCGCCCTGTTTTCAACATCTCGAAAAATTGGGTCCAAGAAACTTTCATATTTCCTTCGTTGTCGAAGCGATCGTACATTCGCTTGAGAGCTTCGAGATGGTAACGGTTGAGCCGATATTTTCCGATCGAGATTTTTTCGTGAAATTCAACCGGGTCAAATCCTTCCGTTTCATGTTTCTTCTGGTGCTTCTTTATGTCAAAAACTGCGTTGTCATAGAACAGATCGGGGAGAGAGCCGTGCACCGCTATTCGCGTGAAGAGTTGTTTCGGCGTTTCGATGAGTCTGCCTGTCGAATCCTTCTTCAAGTAGCGTGCTTTCAAAACCTTCAGAGCGTTTAAGTCAAAGACCTTGTCAACCTCATCAATTACGTCCTTCTCAAGAACTCGCTGTTTCTCACGCCGGAGTTCAGTGCGCTTCTGCCTGTAGATGATGTACGCCTTAGCTACCTTCGCCTGCCCGTTCTCAACCAAAACTCGTTCAACTACATCTTGGACATCCTCGACTGCAGGGATTGCCTCTGAACCATATTTTTCATCGAGAATTTGGACCACTCTTTTCGACAGCGATTCAGCTAATGATCGATCTCTGCCACCTGTCACGACGATGGCACGGTTGATAGCGTTAGAAATTTTATCTATGTTGAAGGAAACAATGCGTCCGTCACGTTTCCTAATCTGCTTTATTTTAGAGTTTGAAGTGACCGACTTTATTGAAGGCTTATTCTCGTCTTGCATGAAGTTCACATCTCAGAACTGAGTAACCCAGGCAGTAATACGGCGATGACTTATAGGATTTTGTACTGTCCTATCGACTATTATTGACTACAGAAATCGCTCTTCATGTTCACCGAAAACTAATGGAAATTAACACAATGCTGACACTCGATTTCGAGTACGCTACGTTCTCTTAGGTAGGCACGGTCGTAGCGGATCTCGGATACCGAGTTTCGTGAAGGCTTGGTATCTAGTCTGGCAACCGCGACACTTACCACAAGGTTCAGCGACGTCCTCGTAACATGACCAAGTCAATTCAAGGGGTACCTCAAGCTTCATCGCCAATTCTAAGACGCCCAGTTTATCGAGATTTATGAACGGGTTTAGGATTTCGCATGGGTTTCCTTCGACTCCCATTCGTGTTCCCATTCGTAACAATTCGTTCATTTGGCGGATGAATTCGGGCGTCGCATCAGGTAATACCGTTGAATCGTCTAAGTTGGAGCCGAAGACTATTGAGTCTGCGTGAATTGCTTCGGCGTAGGCGGTTGCGATGCCGTAGAAGACAAGATTTCTTGCTGGTACGTATGCTGATGACACTTCCGCTGACGGATCTGGATGATAGAGGGATTGTATTTCTTTATAGAACGGAAGCTGAACTGTAATGTGCTCTTTGATCTTTGCCGCTTCCGCTATTCTGCGTGAAGCCTCTGCTTCACGTATGCTTGCCTGTGCGTAGAGGACATTTAGTGAGTGTATGTCGGCTGTTATTCGCTTCGTCCAATAGAGGGCGGTTGCAGAGTCGATTCCGCCTGACAGGAAAACAATAGCTCTCTTCAACGCGTTTCAAGGTCCACTGAGTGCAATGGGTTCCTTAGGGATTCAGGTCGGTTCCAAAACGCGTTCGTTCTATACAGATGGGCTCATCGCGTGCTGTGCCAGAATTGTTATTCTGGCTTTTTTCGCGAGTTAGCCTTCGAATATTCCGAAATGGAGCAAGGATAGGAGAAGGCGAAGAGGGTAGGGATTAATGTGCCTTCATGAATGCGGAAACTGAATCTTTCCGGCACTGAGGGCAAATCTTGAGGTGGTACCGATCGTTTGGTAACGCTTGATGGCACCATTCACATCTTCGAACCTTAGTGGTCTCCATTTCAGGAATTTCTTCGAACAGTAATCTTTCCAGATCTTCAACCAATCTTGTTTCAACTCTTTCAATTGTTTCCTTGCTTGCGTGGCAAGCGAGGCAAACAAGTACTACATGTTATGGATGTAAAAAGAATTAACAATGTTTATAAGAAAGATATGTAATCATTGTTAACTTGATATCAAGTATAGCGGAGTAACTTTGTGAGCTGGCTATCATGGCAAACAATGCTGTCCTGATTCGCGGGTTGGATCGCGATCTCTACAACACCACCATAGCTAGCGCCAAGCAGCAAGGTAAGAACGTCGCCGACGTGGTAAACGATGCCTTGAGACAATACTTGAATCAATCTGCCACTGCTCCAAGCAACGTATTTGACACGAAGAAGTTAGTGTTCGCTGGATCAGTATTGCTTTCCAAATCGGATATTTTAGGGCTGCATAAGGAGCTTGGGAATTTCCACTTGGAGAACAGCGGCGAGCTAACCCTGGATAAGGACGTGGATCGAGAAGCGTTCGAGAAGATCGATCATATCCAGAACACAGGCAAACTTAGAGTCCCGGCAGGCGTTCATCATTTCGCCCTTTTGAAGGCTGGACAGGCTGGTCATGTCCGCGGGGAAGTCGAAAAATACTAAATGATCGGTCTAATCTTGCTGAGTTTGCGGTAGTTTTTACATTGTCTCTACGCCGAATTTTCCAGTCTCCCATAGCTCAATTTTGACCATGCTCTTGAACTCGTTTTTGAGCTGTTCTTGTATCTGACGAGCTAAGCGTTCGCAGGTCATGTTGCCGATATCTCGATGATCGTACTTGCTATCTACAAGTTGATCAACCGTTTTTTTGATCTCTTCGAAGTCTAACCACTCTTCGCTTTTACCATACACCTTGGTCAGCAACATGTAATTGTGGCCATGCATTCGGCCACATTTCGGGTGACCTGCGATAATGTGGGCTGCCGCGAATTCTCGTTTGTATATCCTGACGATATCATCAGGCAAGACTAAACTTCCTTGCGCAGCATGTTGAAGAATTCGTTGCGTGTCTCAAACTTCTCGAATTGGCCTCGAATCTCAGAGGTAATGATGTCCGCGCGGCTTCTAACGCCTCGCATTTGCATACACAGATGCTTGGCCTGAACTACCACGACTACTCCATGCGGATGCAGGTTGCTATAGAGCGCATCACAGATCTGTTTTGTCATTCGTTCTTGTAGTTGAAGACGTTTGCTGAAACAGTCAACCAGGCGGACCAACTTCGAAACGCCGACAACTGCCTTACTGGGGATATATCCGATATGCACTTTCCCGTAGAAGGGAAGCAAATGATGCTCGCAGAGGCTGAAAAAATCGATGTCCTTAGCCACCACCATTCCCGTCACCTCGCTCCATTCTTTCGACAGAATTTTCTTAGGGTCTGTCCTGTACCCCTCTGTCAATTCCTCATACATGTCGGAGACACGACGAGGAGTTTCGCGCAGTCCTTCTCGTTTCGGGTCCTCGCCCATTTCCTCTAACAAACCACGAGTAAGTTGCTGCATCCTATTTTTGTCCATGCAAGATCCACACCTTCAACTTTCTTTGAACCGAGATGAATGATCGCCTATCCTAGGTCGAGACTTAAGCCTTACCCGGATCTATGTACGGGAATAGAACGTCACATTTCGATTCGATCAAATCGGGAACGCTACGAAATCAACTCCGATATCAGCGATAACCCTTACTGGAAGCAAAAGACTAGACTGGAAGTCGTACTGCGCTCGTAAAAATTTCAGAACACAGCCTACTGCTACGAAAACCTGGAATTCAAATCCGCTGGGGTATGACCGCTGCTCGCTTCGATATTTGCGCTGAAGTACTCTTATGAGTGCGGCAATATTCTTCGCAGCCATTCGCAGTAACCTCTTCTATGTACCCGAAACCGCAAACTTCACACAAATAGACGCGTTTTCCTATGTAGCTGATTTCCATAACCAACCGAATCTTTCCCCATTTACGTCCTATACGTCCTATACCTCACGAAGGAGTTGATAAAATGTGAGCATTGCAGTATCCTAGATTCTCCTAAAAGAAATTAACCGACATTAGTAACCGTTATATGCGATCTTCTACTGGAACGGGGCAGGGCGTCGTTGTACTTTGGGTAGAATGTATATTGTACTTTCAGATGAGGTCGAGCGAAGACTGCGATTGGCAGCGGTCACCGTGTACGGCGGGAAAAAAGGAGATCTAAGTGGAGCAATTGAAAACGCTGTTAGAGAATGGCTCGACAAGCATGCAACGCAGGATAATATATCGAAATGGGTTAACGACCAACTAGGAAAACCTAGTAGCAAACCCGCACACAAACGACGACGGTAAATCAATTCGAAACTAAAACTGTTTTCCCCGGTTCGACCTTAGCGCGTACTTTTCAGGCTCGAACCTATGCGTTAGTAGAAGAGATCACTATTACAGTACCCTCCATCCAATGATGATAAATGCAAACATATACATATGTGCCTGGCGTGTTGAACGTGTGTACAAACGACTGACCTGGATCAAGGTTTCCTGAATCAAAACTTCCGTCAACAGCCGTAACCGTATGAGGCATACTGTCGTAATTCACCCATTTCACCGTATTATTGAAGCCGATAACTATGGTAATCTTGGGAGGAGAATACCCCGGTGAATTAGGATTAACTCCGGACCCATTCTCGATACTGACCTGTACGATATTCACGGTTGCCGAATTCATCGGATTGATATGTAACAGTCCGGTGTAAAGAATTACTGATGCTACTACTACGATCGCGACAATCGCTATGGACACAACTCTATTTTGTCTTTTTGTCATTCGACTCTTCGATTTCGAAGTTTCTATTTTAGATTGTTTTTTGGAGTTTGGCAATCGCAGAACCTCATATTACAACAGTTATCTCAGGTGATGATCTTATTCTGACTCTTGAAGCCAGACCCTATTTTTTCTTATCATTTTACAGATAATCCTCAAACCATTACATTTCGCTTAATGTAACTGCGTCAATTCGTATCCTCCGAGATTTGAGCAATACCAACGAGAAAGTCAATTCAACACAAGTAGCATGAGCGTCAATTGATGATCGGACGTCCACAATGACAAGTAGAGTGCTGATTCTGATTTACGCGGTAGTCATCATTGGACTAGCTGCTCAGTTAGGACCTTTTGCTTACGCATGCTTTTCCGTTTACACTCCCAGTACAGACGTTCAACTACAGTGGCCCTTGAACAATAACTACTCGATCAGCATAGACCTGAAGATAATCTCCTCTCCTACGAACAACACTTCTGTCTTCTGGGGTCACATGTTCAGTTTCATGAACACACAGCAAGGCTACGTAGGATTCGGATTGGGCGGGGATGTAAAAGTAGCTACTGTAGCCGTTTTTGGAGCCCTTAACGGCACAACAACTAATCCTACTGGATACTGCAGTGTTGGCGTACCGTTCTCAACCAGCGGCTTGGGCTGGCAGTGTTTCATAACCTACGATTGGAACATAGGAAACGATTACACTCTAACCTTCGCGAAACAAGCTACAGATGGTCAAGGAAACATTTGGTGGCAAGCCACCATCCTAGACCATTCAAGTAATTCAACAACCATAGTTGGAAGTATACTTGCTCCATCATACTTCGGTCTACTCGGCTCAGAATCATCTACATGGGACGAATATTCGGCCGCTACAACCTGCAGCGTCATCGACACGAGCGCTATTTTTTCATCACCCTACGAAATGAGCGCGGCTGGAAATCATGCTCCAATAAAAGCACTCGTTACATATGGAAACGCTACCTGTCCAGATTCAAACGTAAACTATCTAGGCGGCGGAGCGTATCAAATCAATGCCGGGGCAAACGTAAATCGCACCACTGCTAAGCAGACTTATCTGTGGACACAGGAGCCAACAACAATCTCGGAAGCTTACTCCTCCTTTCCTGAACTACCAACCGCAAATTAAATTCCCTGTCAACATTCCTGAGAAACAGTCACGGTCAGACGTAACGATATAACTGCCAACTACCACTATTCTTGCCATGAATAGCGTTAGCTCACAAAAAGGCTGGTACGCGTGTAGAGTGCACGTTTCATGACGAAAAGAGGAATACTGCTTTTTTGTGCAGGACTAATGATTGCTATCACAATACCATCCGGACATCCCGCTTTCGCAACCTCGCAGGTCGACAACTCAATCACTCATGTCCAGCACTTCTCGATTTACACACCTGACACTGATGTTCAACTACTTTGGCCCTTGAACAATAGTTACTCAACCAGTATCGATCTGAAAGTGATCAACTCACCAGAGAACAACACATCAATCTTCTGGGGTCACATGTTCAGTTTCATGAACACACAGCAAGGCTACGTAGGATTCGGATTGGGCGGGGATGTTAAGGTGGCAACGGTAGCAGTATTCAATGCACTCAACGGAACAACAAGTAACCCAGCTGGGGGGTGCGACATAGGCGTTCCATTCTCAAAAACTGGTACGGGTTGGCAGTGCTTTATTCTCTACAACTGGAAAGTCGGTTCAGACTACACTTTGCAATTCTCAAAATGGAGCACAGATACATTGGGCGATAATTGGTGGCAAGCCACGATTTACGATTATTCAAATAATTCTTCAACGCTAATTGGAAATATTCTAACACCGACATATTACGGTCTGCTCGGCTCAGCATCATCTACTTGGGACGAATACTCCACCGCCACTACATGTAACGTATTGGATACGAGCGTCATCTTCTCATCTCCATACCAAATGAACACCGCCGGAAATCACGCGCCGATGAAGGCTCTTGTCACTTACGGAAACTCAACGTGCACCGATTCAAACGTCCGATACCTAGGCGGCGGCGCATATCAAGCCGATGCGGGAGCTGATGTGAATCGCACACTCTCGAAACAAACATGGTTATGGACAGAAGAACCACCAACGATCTCGGAAGCATACAACCCGATTCCGGAATTTTCTACGATCAATTCAATTACAATATTGATTGTCACGATTTCATTCTCTAGTATCTTAGGCTCACTTGGAACCTTCTCCGCAACTGATCGAAGACCTCGCAGGAAATGAAAAGTCCGCGAAATATGGCCGCGAATCTATCTAATTAATTCAAGTTGTCGACTGACTGGACCAGTTTGGATAGCAAATTTCGATCATTTGACGTTTCGTTTAGCTAATTGACGCGAACATGTGTGCGCAATTCGAATCTTGTCCCAAAGAGCTTATCATCCACGGGACCGTGATCATCGCTTATGTCCACGAAACCTAAATTGGTTTTGCCTTCTCTAGTTCTCGTTGCATGCCTCATTCTTCTGGCGACCGCTCCTTCAGCCTGGGCCCATACACATAGGGTGGTAACGATCAATGGCCAACAAGTCGAGTTTGTCATAGGATGGGTTAACGAACCATCTTACGCTAACGAAATAAATTTCGTTGACTTCTGGGCGCATTATATCAATGCAACATGCCCGCAAGGTACAGTAAGCACCGTCTGTCCGGTTTATGGACTTGACCAGAGTCTCCAGGTTCAAGTTCTATTGGGCGGACAGTCGGAGGTTCTGCAGTTCTCTCCGAATCTATCAAACGATGTACCTCCATTGTTCTACGGAGAATATACTGCTCCTCTTACACCAACGGTGCCAGGCACAATTTCATTCAGAGTTTTTGGAAATGTGAATAATACTGCGGTGAATGAAACGTTCACATGTGGACCAACAACTTTCGAATGCGTAGATCCTGCCTCTGAAATTCAGTTCCCAACCCAAATTTCCTCTGGAAGTGATCTCCAAACCTCTCTAACAAACGCACAATCGCAGATCACAAACATGCAAACACAGATCACGAATCTGCAAAACCAACTTCAAAGCGCATATCTTATCGGAGGAGTGGGAATTGTTGTAGGTGTAGTAGGAGTAGTTATTGGCGCTGTAGCCATGCGTGGCAAAAGAAATACTAGAAGAAAAAAGTAGTTAGCCGAACGTAGTCGAGTATGTTGCACCACTATGAAGACTCGCAGACCAGCGGTACTGATTGCAGTTACATTCCTGCTGCTTGTAGGACTCATCATTCCGGCATATGCGCACGCTAATTTGATTAGATCAGACCCACCATCAAACAGTGTCCTTCCAACTTCACCACAGCAAATCAAGCTTTACTTTACAGAGCAAGTTGATCCGAAACTAAGCGGAGCTAAGGTGTACGATTCTACTGGAAAAGAAGTTGATACAGGATTTTCTGTTGATCCATCAGATGCTACAATTATCATCGTAACTCTTCCAAATTTGCCGTCTGGAGTGTACACGGTCTCTTGGCACGCGATCTCAGCTGTTGACGGGCATCACACTAGTGGCTCGTTCGCTTTCGGCGTGGGAAATGTTACAATAAACATACAACAGACGAGCAGCAGCACGGCGTATACCTTTCCTTCTCCCTTAGAAGTCATAGAGCGTTGGCTTAACATCCTTGCAGACACGCTTTTTCTTGGAGGAAGTATCTTCGCGATATTCGTGTGGCTTCCCACCGTTTCCGATCAGCAAAATGACTTGCCAAATGACGTAAAACAGAAAGTGTCGCTACGTTCTTCACGGCTGCTCATATCATCTACCATTATCGCTGTAATTGCTACGATATTATTGTTGATTGTCGAATCTATTGCAGCAGCGCCGACAAATTCCCTGACAGATATTATTGCTACCGCCTACACAATTTTGTCATCCTCACGGCTCGGCCAATACTGGATTTTCAGAATGATAGCGGTAACCGCGGCAATTTCCGGTTCGACTATCGTACTCAAGATAAAGAAACCTTCGAAGAACCATTGGAAACTGATACTCGTGATCGGGCTCGTGCTGTCACTCTCCACAAGTCTCACTAGCCATAATGCTGCAGCAACAGAATACGACCCGACAATCAATCTACTCGCCGATTGGATTCATCTATTGGCAGTAGGTGTCTGGGTTGGAGGATTAGCTTATCTGGCCGTTGCGGTTGCGTCACTAAGCAACCTGAAAGAATCAAAAGGAAAACTCGTATCCGAATTACTCAGACGTTTTTCGTCCATTGCCATAATTGGCGTAGGAGCTGTGGGGTTAACAGGAATCTACAATTTAGTGTTAGAAGTAGGTAGTATCGCCGCACTGTTCGGGACTGCGTACGGAAAGATTCTGATCGTAAAACTATCCATCTTCGCTCCAATGTTGGCCTTCGGCGCCATTAATCAATTCGTACTATACGGCCACATCGTCCACGCTAATTCTAAATCAAGTCGAAGTCAACGGCAACTCGGACGTTGGGTTAGACGATTCAAATTATCGCTTCGTTCTGAACTGACACTGGGCGTCATCCTGCTGTTGGTAGTCGGAGTTCTTACTGCGAGCTCTCCTGTTGCACAGGCACCCACAACGGCCCCATCTTATCAGCCTCTCCCAACAATCCTTCAGGGATACTCACCTCAAGGAGTCAATGTAACCCTGAAGATCTATCCATTACAGGTTGGCGACAACCATTTTGAGATCGATTTCACCAACCAACAGGGTACTTCGATTACGGATGTTAGCTCGGTATTTGTGAAGTTCAAGTACCTAGACAGAATCTTGGGTGTGTCTATCGCGAATGCCACCGCCTCAACAACCACAGGGACCTATGCATTTGACGGAACTTACCTAAGCTTTGCCGGAAATTGGCAACTGCAAGTATGGGCTCAAAGGACGTCCGGACCTGACGTAATAGTCCCGTTCCAAGTCGATGTTCCGTCCTTTTCGCTAAGATTCTCGGAACTCCCCCTGGCAAATGACGTTGGTCCGTATGGCATAGCTGTCGATAAGAACGGTATAATCTGGTTCGCAGAGACAGGAACAGGGAGCATAGGTCGCTACGACCCAACAACAGGGGCTCTAAGCGAATATCCATTACCTCAAACAGGATCGAGACCATTCTATATTGCAACTGGCAATAACGGCACCCTTTGGATTTCTGAAACCCAATACAACCAGATCGTAATGTTCGACACGTCGACGAATACATTCAAGACGTATTCGATCCCAACATCTGGATCTGTTCCAGGCGGGCTTAGTTTAGATAATCTCGGAAACGTTTGGTTCACGGAGGAGATTGGTAACAACATTGGACGATTGAATCCAACCACTGGAGTAATTACTGAGTTTCAGATCCCAACCACAGATTCCATACCTATCCAAACCGCTGTCGACCAGCGCGGATTTGCGTGGTTTACTGAGTCAAAAGGAGAAAAAATCGGCATGATCAATCCTTCGAATGGAACGATAACCGAATTTCAGCCACAAAATGGAACATTGCTAGGACCAACAGGAATCACAATTGCGCCAAATGGCTCAGTGTGGTTCACCGAGCATGGCGGAAATCGAATCACGCAATTCATACTTGCAAATGACACGTTTCATCAACACCCACTTCCGACCGAACGGGCCTTTCCTTTCGGCATTACTTACCAATCCAATCGAGTTTGGTTTGTGGAACATGTTGCCAACTCGATAGCAACATTTGACCCAACTACAGGTTCGTTCAACCGTTTTCCGATCCCAAATAACAGTTCAGATGTGCAGCTGTTGGCTGTTGATCAGGCTGGAAATGTGTGGTTCACTCTTCCCGCAAGCAATGTACTTGGCGTGTTGACCCCGACTACATCATCCCTCCAACTCACGTCGAATGCAAATAATAACAACTTTATCCAGATTGCCGTTATTGCAGCAGTAGCAATAGCCGGACTCACAATCGCGTCTCTTCTTCTTGGTCGGAGAAGAATGAAGCGTAAAATTCGCCATCGATAAGGCGATGTCCCGGCGATGCCGAGTTCAGGGAACTTGAAAAAAAGAAAATCGTTAACGTCGAAAAAGCCGAGAAGAAGGAAGGCTAGTAAGAGAAAGAGTAGGAAGCCACTCATAATCGGTTTGGCATTGATTGCTGTTATGGTCGTGGGTTTCGTGCTGCTTTACGGCGGCCAACTACCAATTAACCCCACCAGCCCAAACATCGTCGAAGTGGTCGTGACTATTCCATCAGGAGCCGGTGATAATCCTAAGCTTGGCTTTGAGCCTGCGGTCATTACTATTGTGATTGGTGTAAATAATACCGTAGTTTGGAAGAATGAGGACTCAGACTGGCACACTGCTCACAGTAACATTCCAGAGTTCTACTCTGGAATAATTCAGGCTGGCGCTAGTTTTACTCACACATTCGAGAGACCTGGAATCTATCCGTATCACTGCGATCCTCACCCGTGGATGACTGGACTAATCACTGTAGAAGCTCCTTCATCCTCTACTGGAGGCTTCACCTTTAGCGCATGGAAATTTATTCCATTTAGCTCTCCAGTTATGTTCCCAACTTCAAAGGTCTACTTCAACCAGAGATACCAATTCATTGCCACGCAAGTAGCTTAAGCAAATCGCTTCGACTTCCTCGATCTTCTCGAACGTTTACTCCCTCGATCTTTTCCTCTACCAGTGTTCGATAATCGCAATCCATACACCACCACAACAAATCCTGCTGCAACGAGCAACCAAGCAAATTCTCGCAGCACGTCAAATGTAATCGGCGTAGCTAGAACGATCGATAAATATTCCACGCGTATGTAGTCCGGATGTAATACAATGTTAGTGAAAATATCAGTCTGGTCAGGATTTAGTGGAGGTTGATGTTCTTCAACTAACGCGGATGCAGTACAGCCAGCACAAATCTTGACCGGATCGGACATCCGAGGGCCACTATCCAAATCATTCTTTATGACAACTACAACAGTGACATTTTGCGATCCATGATTATGTAGAGAAAACTGATCAAAGTAAACACCACCTATTACCGTTAGGCCGCTCAGATCAAGTTGTACATCGACAGGCGGTGTACTTTGGTTTGTGGTAAGATAGACAATCGTTATACCCAATACAATAATGAAGATTCCAGCGAGTATGACATAATGAAACTTTTTCATAGCTAACTGGCGCTTAGGACGTCAAGGAGAACGCTTGTAGTCTTGTCTCCATAACCTTTTTTGTTCGCTGCTGCCGCCAAAATAGCTGCGACAGAAAACTTGAGCCTAATTATGCTATTTCTTTAGTATGCCTGCCGCTAGAAAGACAACAGTGCAGAAGCTCACTAAGTGTATGATTTCGATACCTAGAAACGGCACAGGAATATTCACGTAGAATGATCCAAGAGATTCGGAAAGTTCTAGCAACTGATGTAGAGTTAGGAATACGAAAGCGAAGGCTAGAAGACCTATCTTAGGCCGTCGATCTCGGAAATAAGAGGCCCAAGAGAGTACAGCGAGAAGACCGGCAAGCAACACTCCCACTATGTGAAGAGATAAATGAATATCAAGCCTCGCGGTGATGCCTAAACCGATACCGGCGAAAGAAGCCAGGCATATCGCACTCAAGTCATCAAATTTCAGATTAACAATAAAGCGTGACGATAAATCGTAGGTCTTCTTCGATTCCATGGTCATTGTTTAGCATTGCTGGCTGTATTATGGGCTTTGGGACAAGCTTCGAATAAGATACTTCAGCGAAAGCATACCTTCTGAACATGAAGTTCTATCGGCTGATTTTAATATCTGTCTGATCCGCCAGACATGGGGATTTGTAACGCTTGCCAAGTTTACTTGAGATGCTTGGTCTGGGAGCTTTTTTAGGTATAGCCCCTTTGATTTTGGGTTTCACTCCTGCTTTTCTAATGAATGGACGAAAGCACTTATGGATTCAATTTTCTGCCGGGGCAGCTCTAGGGTTTCTTTCGCTCTTTTTCACAGAGTTGATAGATGATTCAGGTTTTCTGGGTATGTCGTCCGGGCTTCCCGTTACAGAGGATC
>DASQZS010000146.1:0-4173 GCA_035638535.1 Candidatus Acidiferrum sp. | reverse complement strand
ACGCCTTACGTTCCCATCGGTATTCTTTCGGCTTTCGGGTTCGACCTGTTACTAGTTGATGGAAAACTTAAGCGCGGTCAGGCGACCCTCATAGCTTCAGCGATTTTTGGATCACTATTCTACGTTACATACTATCCGTATACGATTAATTTGTTCCCATGGACAATTTATCCGTTCGTGATGGCAAGCCTGATTCTGGGGAGCGTGATTGGCGCAATAATCGGAGCGAAGATTTATGGCGCGTTTTCATTTGCCGTGTTGGGTGATACGTTGGAGTACGTTCGTTAGGGTCCGAAGACTTCACATCATTAATTTAATCAGTGCCTGTAAGTAAACCGAAGAAACTCCACTTACTTCAGGTTATCGTGATCTGATTTTCTTTTCAACCCTGCGAAGTCGTGGAATATTCACGATAGCCGTGACCACCAATATCACCCCTACCAGTGAACCGAGCATCAACCAAGAGGTTGGTGGAAATGTCTGTTGAACGGTGGGTGCCGTAGTAGAGACAGTCGAAGTAATTGGCTTGGTAGCGTTCGAGTTTATTTTTACTTCGAAGTTCGCACTGTGAGTTAAAGCGCCGCCCACAGCCGTGATCCTTAACGTGTAATTCCCTGTTGACGCATGCTGGCCGGCACTGATCGTTAGATCTGAGCTTCCGGGCACTGCGATAAGTGCGGATCGGATCGTGATATCTACATTCGAAGGCGCATCTCCAATCCAAGACGAAGTTAATGTCACTGTTGAGTTGAATCCGTACGTCGAAGCAACCGTGATGGTCGCTGACATGTTACTCCCCTGAACAAGATGTAAGTTTGTGCTTGAGACATTTACTGAGAAATCTGAGGGTTCAATTGTGAAGTTTAGTTCCGCAGTGTGAATTAGAACACCGTCTGTAGCCTCCAGTGTGATCGAATACGTTCCAACTGGTATGTCATCACCCACGGTGACCGTTAGGGTTGCATTAGCAGAACTGTTGGATACAGGTGTTACCGTCGAAATGTCGAATGCGGTCGTGACCCCGTCGGGAGACTTACCGACAGAAAGGGCTACGGGGGAACTGAAATTGAAAACGGAGTTAACTGAAACAAGGGTTGAGTTGTATGAACCACTTGCGACCAAGAGGTTAGATGAGGTTATACTAAAATCGCCTGCATAGGTGATGAATGAAAAGCTGCTCCCTGTCAACGAAGGACCACATTCAGGACCTGAGTTCCCTAAGCAGATGTAGTATGAACCTCCAGAATACGTATCAGTGCATTGGTACCACAGGAAGAGTGCACCGGAAGAGTAGCCGTTGTCAATTAACTGTAGAGCATACGCTGAGTTTGGTGTGACAGATATGCCGGAAGGAAAACTAACATGGTACCAAGCCCCAGTCGATGAATTCGATCCAAACCCAGCAGGGATGGAAAAATGAACTTGCCCTATCACAGAGGATCTGGATAGCCCTCCAGAATAGATTTGAGCGAGAACATCTGGATCACCAGATTGAGATTGAATATCAATTGAAAAACCCACAACAGACGTTTGGGTCGGTGTAAACGTTTGACCGGCAGGTGCCTCTGCTCCCGGCGACCTTAAGTGGAAAGAATCAACAGTTCGACACGCCTGGTCCACAAGCCCATAGTTCCCTGCCAATTTGCTGCTTGCAGGCGTGTTTAAAGTACCAAAGCTTGAGATAGCAAGTGTGAGAATCATGACAAGACTGACGAGACGAAAGGCAAGCAATTGAATTCACCTCTTAAACGAGCAATACTCAGTGATTAAATCTCATACTCATGCGTGGCATTATGGGGAAACGAACCACTAATGAACTTGTTGTGAGGAAACCGAACTTGAGCGCTAGCCGCGATGTCCCGATTTAAGAACTAATGAGAAAGTTAAACGTCGAAATGCTCGGCGTATTTCTCGTTTTCTACAGCTTTAGCGCTCAGAGATCGCATGTGTTAGCTTCCTGAAAATTGATTAACGTTGACAGAAGGCTATGGGTCAGTAGAGTGGAAAACGTGCATCCAGAAAAAACGAAGACAAAGATTGTTTGCACAATCGGACCGGCGACCTCGACGAAGCATATGCTGACTCGTTTGGTTTATGCAGGAATGAACGTTGCTAGACTCAATTTCTCCCATGGACAAATGTCAGATCATACCTCGCAGATCCGTGCAATCAGAGAAGTTTCTCGCACACTGAAAGTACCTATCGGAATACTTGTCGACTTACCTGGACCAAAAATCAGAATCGGAAAAATTTCCCCAGATCCGGTCATGTTGAAAGATGGATCTCAAATCGTGCTTACCGGTCGGCATTTGATAGGGGACCAATCGATTGTTTCCGTAAGTCATTCCACAGTCCTCAAGGAACTAGAGAAAGGAGATCTTGTCTTTCTAGAAGACGGCACAGTTCGATTGAAGGTTGTAGATTTGAGAAAAGGGAACGCAGTTTGTCGCGTCGTACGTGGTGGAAGTCTCTGGTCAGGTAAAGGAGTAAATTTGCCGGACAAAAATTTGGCCCTCAGCGCGCTTACCAACAAAGACCTGAACTTACTCAAGTTCGCGCTCGACAATAGAGTTGACTTCGTAGGATTATCTTTCACAATGACAGCTCGTGATGTTAAACGAGCGAAGCGGGTAGTTCGAAAAGCAAATTCTCAAGCATGGATCATAGCTAAAGTTGAGAATCGACAGGCGGTAGATAATTTCGGTGAGATCGTTAGAAAAGCAGATGGGATAATGGTTGCTCGTGGAGATTTGGGAGTCGAGATGGAAGTCGAAGATATTCCCGAACTGCAAAAGACGATCATTGCACGCTCGAACGCTGCCGGGAAACCAGTCATAACGGCTACGCAAATGTTGGAATCCATGGTCAGCAACCCGACTCCGACACGTGCTGAAGTCACCGATATTGCTAATGCAATTATTGATGGCACCGACGCAGTTATGTTATCAGAAGAGACTGCCGTCGGCAAATATCCAATCGAAGCGTTAAGAGTTATGAGACGCGTCGCCTCGGCCACGGAACGCAGCCTCCCGTACACGGATATACTTGACTCGAAACGAAAGATTTTGAGAGCTATTGTGCAAGATTCAATTAGTTACTCGGCCTGTCGAGTAGCATATGAACTAGGAGCCGGTTGTATTGTTGCTAATACACGAACAGGGGTAACAGCAAGAAGAGTCTCAAAATTCCGATCCCCCGTCCCAATAATAGCTTTGACTGACAGCGAATCCGTAATGGATCGACTGAGTTTACCATGGGGCGTATACCCGCATTTAGTGAAGAAACTATCGACGACTGCTGAAATCTTCGCCGCCGCAAAGAAGGCAGCTATCAGCAGCGGGATAGCAAGGAAGAGAGGAGACAGAATAGTAGTCGTATGCGGAGACCCATCAACACCTCGAGGAACAACAGACCTTCTCAGAGTTCAAACCATTTAGCAGATCAGGAAAGATATCTCAGCAGTCACGACCACTTTGCGATCCACATTCATCTATACGGGTATTCACGTTTCTAACTTGGAGAGAGCGATTTCATTCTACACTACGACCCTTGGAATGCAACTACTCTTCAAGGCTAGCATAAAAGAGACAGGGGGAAAAGTAGCTTGGCTACGAACACGCGGATCGAAACAAGTACTGGAATTGAACTGGTATCCACGATCGTTCAAGCACGGAGGTAAGTCTGGGCTGGATCATCTTGCATTCGAAGTGAAGGATCTCGAAGAGGTATATCGCAAGATGACGAAGAAATATCGTAGACTAATCGAACCATTTCAAGAGGGACGGTGGATGCTTGGCTATGTTGCAGATCCTGACGGAAACTGGATTGAACTTTGTGAGCGACTTCGCAAGAAAACAAAGTAATTGAAAATAACTAAGAATTTTGATCCACGACCATCATTGATGTGAGCACAGCAGCACAGATCACAAGAATTCCGGATACCGCAAACGTAACGAAGTAACCTAAATAGAAAGAGACGAAACCGGAAATGAAAGAACCTGCCATCGTGGCCAAGCCGACGAGGGCACTGTAGACACCAAGCATCGAACCTTGATGGCTCACTCCCAGATTATTGAAGACCAGCACATTAGAAGCAGCGTAGTATTCGGCATAGGCTATACCCGCAGCGAGCGGATACAGTAGGAGAGAAGAGCCGAGATAAAATATTCCTGT
>DASQZS010000145.1:0-6531 GCA_035638535.1 Candidatus Acidiferrum sp. | reverse complement strand
AGGGTGAACAGTTTGAGAGTGGTGTGGGCTGTTGACAGCGAATTCATTCTTCCCACCGAAGAGGACGCAAAGCAAGCAGCACGGCTGAAGTCACTGGGAACCGAAGGAAGAGTCACAACCATTCAGTTCTCGAAATGCGAGTCAGCAGACGAACCGGTCTACGAAAGAGGGCCAAGGCAGAATTCTTGGATTTTAGAATCAGCAGACGCTCTAAAGCAATTTCTGGAAAACAATAGAAGAACAATGGCGACTGTGTACGGTTTCAATGCTCTCTGCGATTACGGAAGCCTAGTGTTTTGGTTAGGAGAACAAACACACAAACCAAGAATGTTTGGAATCCAATTCAGGGGAAGAGTCCAATACAAACACTGCAAGTTCACACTTTATGATGCGCACCCACTACTGAAGTCGTTTGGACTGAGCAAACTCGCCGATTGTGGCGCATTCTTAGGGATGAGTAAACTCACGAGGCCACAATTCCTTGGAGAAAGAGAACCAGAAAACAAGGAAGAATGGAAGGCATTCAGAGAGTACGCAAGAAGGGACGCCAACATCACCGCAAGAATCACGGCATGGTTAATTCAGGAGCAAGAAGCAGATCCACAATACGTTGCAAGCGCAGGAACTCTTGCTGCAAAAGAGTTCAAGTTCCCTGAACGACTGGAGTACATAAGAGGACAAAGAATCGCAAGGCTTCCTCCACTGGAGCAGACCATTCGGGATGCGACTTATGCCGGACACTTAGACACATATACGACGGGGTACCTCACCGGAGTAATCTACCATGATTGTAAATCACTTTACCCATTAGCCATGGCAGCAACAGAATGCTTCAAAATACAGAAAGTAACACCGATCAACCATCCAGACGAGAACACATGGGCAGAGTATATTGAGCCACTCAAAAACAACGCATTAGAAATGACGAACGAGGGATATCCCGTATACGGCTGGATTGAGGGAACGTTCGAGACTCATTCAGACCGCTGGGGATTGCCGGTCAAGAAATATGGCCGTACATACTACGTGACCGGAAAGGTTCAAGGCATTTATCATTCATGCGATTTAGCTGCAGCGGAAGCGACAGTACACAATATCGTGAGAATTATACACCCAACCTACAGCGAAGCACAGAACAAGAGTCAACAGAAATTCCACGACTTACTTATGAAAAGACTTGATGGCAACGTAGATGAGATCGAATCAATGCGCATCAAGGCTATACTGAACGCAGCCGCAGGAAAGCTCGCACAAAGTACGCCATACCCAACACCACAAACAAACTTTCCGGCCTACTCAACACTGTTAGCGTATTCGCACCTAATCATGGCAACTCTGCTAAGAGAGTACCCAGACCTACCACTCGGCATTGCGACGGATAGCATCTTCGGACAAACGGACTGGGAAGGAAAGAAGTTCGATGTGAGCACTGATCTATACGACTACCCAGTAATACTGAGCAAAAAAGGCGAAGGGAATTTGGCGCAATTCAAGACAGGCATGTACATACTGATGAATGAAAACGAACCAATTGATCTAGGCAGAAAGAATCCTACATATGCAGCGAGAGGTTGGCTCTACAGACTAGAAGACTACTTCAAGTTATACACCGGCAAAGTGGAAACGCTAAAAACAACTATGGACGTGAGACGCACCTTGAAGAGCCAAAACAGACTAGTCGCAACCACAGAACTTGGATACTGGATAAGCGAGAAATTGACGCTCGATAACGAGAAACTTCACGAACTCCTAAGAGGAGACACCAAGAGAAAACGAGACACATATGACAGCTACACACTCGTAGGTCAAGGATTAGCTATCGGGTCGAAGGCATGGGAGAAGACGGACCTAGACGACCCTGAAGGTGCAGGAGCGCAGGTCGTACAAGGCCGTATCGATAGGAAAATGCAAGCAATTAATGAAGCGATTAAAAGCGGTCAGTGGGGAGATCTGCCTGTATAGTCAGGCTGTATCCTGTCCCCCCATACGCAGGTGAAATTTACCCTCGTTTACTCAGGCCCCCGTCTCAGGTTTCGGGGGCATGTACGATTTTTTGTAGACCTACCGTTGCATAACCAAGGTTTTACTAGCGTGTAGTGTTCTTTCTTCATAGTTATAGCCACTGTTGACGGCTGTTTTTTTCCGTCTGGAATATTCGAACGTCATCCAACGTGCGTACCATCTGACCTTGTCAGCCGTAAAATGGCTGAATTGTGCGTAGATCACGGCTTAAAAGACGTAAAATGAGGCGTTTTTGGAGTTGAATCTTGTCAAAATGTAAGGTTGCGTACGGTCAAATGTAAGGTCCTGCAACCATATCACTCGTCAAGTGTACCATAACAGACGTAACTAGGAAGATAGGAATCCTGACCTGATTATTCTTGACGCTGCTATAGCTACAATAAATGACCGTTTTCCTGAGTGAAGGCATCTGCAACTCACCCTTTGTGGTATCTGGATTATCACTGTAAGCGTTAAGGTCGTTCCCGCTGCTAGGATTATGCCAACGACGACCTTTTCCCCAAACGTGCGCTTACACTGTTCGACCTTGCGTTGATTCTCAGTTAATTAGGCGGAGTTACTTTGCTTTAGTTAGTGACCGAGATGCCTGAGTACCCTCCCTACGTGAACGCTTACGGAAAACTCAATACCTTATTTCAGAAAATACGTGAGGCTGCAGCACCGTCAAAATTCACTCAAGACTATCTCGAAACCATCTTGGGCTTCAAATCTTCGAGTGACAGAGCCTTTCCATCCTTCCTCAAGCGCCTTGGTTTTCTCGACGGTTCGAACGTTCCCACACAGGCCTACAAGGACTATCGAGATGCATTGCAATCAAAAGTTGTGATGGCAAATCAAATCAAAGCATCGTATCCGACAATATTTAGTGCAAATGAATTCGCCTATGAGCTTAACAAGACTGAACTAAGCAATACCGTCAAACGAGTAACCGGACTCGGCGATTCGCCCACACACGATGCAATCGTCGGCACATTTTCAGCTCTTTGCGGGCTGGCTGACTTCAAAGGAGTCATGCCTAAAAAGGAAGAAAAGCGTGAAGATAAGCAAACTCAACCTAAACCGAGTGGCCTTAATCTGTCGTACACAATTGTCCTCAATCTACCTTCGACAACAGAGATTGAAGTGTACAATGCCATTTTCAAAAGCTTGAGAGAGAACATTCTCCATGAGTGATGCCAGTACATCTAATCGTCTAAAGCTGTTTGCTGCAAGCAATCTCGCTCTTGAATCTGAACTACTCAAACTCGAACGGTTAGGCATAAACACAGGCCGCAGTCAGCTGCTCAAGAAACAAGAGGTTGTCGACACCGACCTATTCGAAGCTGAGATACTATCTAAGGCAAGGAAAATGGCAGATTTCTACGTACTGTACTATTGTATCGAAAACACAATTCGAAAACTCATTTCCGAGAGAATGCTAGAGAAATACCATGCGGAGTGGTGGACCACTAAAGTTCCCGAAAAGGTGAGGGATGAAGTAAAAGAACGTCAAGAAAAAGAGAAGGACACCCCAATGTCGATTCGCTCTACGGATCCATTGGCTTATACGACCTTTGGGGAACTGATAGACATTCTTAACTCAAACTGGTCAGATTTTGCTGATACCATTCGTAGTCAGAGGGCAATGCAAAGAATTCTTTCAGAACTAAACTCTTTACGTGGAATCATCGCACATAGCGCCGATCTTAGCGATGATGACATTGCTCGATTCCAGTTGCTAGTTAAGGACTGGCTAAGAATTCAGACCTAAGTAACGCCACATTATACTGCGAAGTTTCTGTAAGCCGTCCATAACCATCAACATGACAATTTTCTGGTCTGCACTACTTCTCGAAACATTTGTCGCATCGACTCTTCGCATGTGTCACATCCGTATATTTTCACGTAATGTGGTAACGTGAACTCAAGAGTAGCAAGGTGACCGCATCTTCCACATAAGAAATCCATGTAATCATCCATTCTCGTATCCAATAACATACGGTTAGAACTGGATCGACTTACTAAATTCCAATATGATATCTGACTAATCTAGAGAGATACGGGAAACTAATTCAAACTGGTGTAACCGCAAACAATTAGGTAAGTACTGCAGCCACATTCCTGAAATGGGTTTTTGCAACATAAGGCAAAACTTCCCTTGACAAATTTTCAGGCGCAGATTTTCTCAAGGTCACGCCGTACTTGGCTTCGAGTCGGTCCACTTGACTCTCGAACTCGCTCTTCGCCAGAATACTTGCCACAGAAATCGACGTTTCAGTATCTTTTGAGAATTGTAATATCTCCAGATTCGGGTTACTGCTTAGGATTGACGCAATTTCAGAATTGGTTTTCCTCTCATCGAATTGATCTATGAATATCCTAATGCGCCCTTTGTCCAATTTCGCCAGAACGTTATTGATTGCAGTTGCATGAGCCTTGGCCAATAGGTCGTTAAGCGACTTCCCTTCCGACCTGAGCGAGCTGTATTGTCGATTGTAATCTTCTGGCAGTAACGTGACAAGATCATAGACCGCTACCTTAACCAATTGTGAAGCGAGACATTTCAGTCTAGTAGCATCAAGCTGTTTGCTGTCATGCACGCCAAATATTCGTACGTCGTCATATTGTTGCGGAGTCAACGCAGCGCACGCAACGACTAGTGGGCCATACCATTCTCCTTTTCCCGCCTCATCGGACCCTCCCACGTAGTCCATGCCAGAAACAGGAGCCAAGCACTGGCGGAGAAGCCTGAGGCCTTCAGGGGAATCGTTATGCACAACTTTTCCGGAACTATAGAGTATCAACTGAATATTGTGATCGAAAACTCTCATGACCTCATACTGGTTCGTGGGTTGTCGGAGATTCAAACGCTGCTCCTTGGCAATTATCTGAAGTCTCGTCAACTCCTGTTGAGAAAGGAGAATTGAATTTACCATAACAATCACGAAACCAAACTAGTAAGTCACAGCTTCCACTGTAGACCATGACGAAATTCAGTTTTCTCTTTGTCTAGCCTACGACAGAACTGCTAGCAAAGGAAAGCAAAACTCTCCTTTGCGTCATCTTCGGGGTTGTATTAGTGTACATCTGCACTTTACGTTGATAGTAAATATTTGAGCAAAAATATTCGGTGTGGAGACACTAGGTAGATTACACTTAAATTACACTAAGATTGTCATTCCATGTAGTGGTTTGCTAAGCTACGCATAAAATACCAACCTCATGTAACGGCGTAGTATACGGCGTATTGACGTAACCAGTCATGAAATAGGATGATTAAATAGGCATTAACAGAACTGCTAGCAAAGGAAAGCAAAACTCTCCTTTGCGTCATCTTCGGCGTGCGTCATCTGAGTAAAAACTCACATTTATATCACACTTTCTATATGGGGATTCCTAGGTCCTGAGCATTTGTCAGTTGAGGATCAGCTCTATCGTTCATTAATCCAGCATGGTGTACCCGTTTTCTTTGCGTGGCTGGTGTCCAATGAGATTAGCTACTCCATGACGCAAGCGGGTTTTGCGGCACAAGAAGTCGTTCAGTATCAGTGGATTGGCTTCTTTGCTTGCCTCCTAATATTCTACGGGGCGTTGAAGATGTATCTGTATCTCAGGGGATCAGTCCAACTACACCCATGAAGTGCTTCCATTATGGTTCAACGCTGGTAGTACAAGATTGAAAACAGAATGGAAATGCGTACTCGACGGCGGACAAACATATGAGATTGTCATGAAACAAAATGGTGAGCTGACATGGATAATGGCGAAACCATTGAGGAGTGGGTACGCAACGGGGCCTCACATGGTGTCATGCTCTGGAACATTTACAGTTCATTACGATAGCTACCATGACCAACATGGGTTGGGTATGAAGCTCTACCCTCACAATTTCCAGATTCAAAGTTTGGTTGCCAATCAGACCCCTCAGTACCTAAGTTGCAGTGGCACACGTCGTAACTTCATCGTTCCAGCAGAACCAGACATTACTCAAATTTCAACCAGTGTAATTTCAGGAACGGTGAGTATCACGACGAATCATTCAGGGCCTATCTACTACGGCAATGTTTACTGAAGACGCTAGACTCAGTTTCCTAAACTCTGCCTCTCTATGTATTCTTCTCATACTTCTCTCACATTCATCACAAGAAAATATCTTCACATAATTCGGCAAGCGTAATTCTAGAGTGGCAATTCTCCCGCACCTAGTACACATATACACCAAATAATCATCCATCCTATTTCCGAGAACCATGCTCCAATGCGACATTAGGTTCAACATAATGGAATGACGTATCCGAATAACCCTAGAGCCTAATGAAACTAGTCTATGGTCAATCGGTCACAATCACATTGAAATTAGCGGAGCCTGCAACATATGGATCGGATGGCCTGTCCTGCATCACCATGGCTGTGAATTGATATTGTTGGCCTTTTCCAGCATCGAAGATTTTCAGGTTGAACGTAACACGCTCCGTATCAACAGTAGAAGAGACAACGCAGATTGCTTGTTCGGAGTATTGTGGTTTGATC
>DASQZS010000144.1:0-6700 GCA_035638535.1 Candidatus Acidiferrum sp. | reverse complement strand
ATCCAGACTTTACTGGCTCCAACCTTGAGAATTCTTGCCGCTAAGCGCCTCTGACCAACTACGCTCATGGCTTCTTCTCCTGTGTATCTTCGTCGGTTTCCTTTTCGGCTTCAGCAGCATCCACCTTGACCTCTTCTTCCTCAGCCTTAGCTTCTTCAGCTTCTCGTTTCACTCCGGGGTTGAGGACTCTGAGAGTCTTCTTCTTCGCTTCTTCAATTATCCTATTGCGCTTGTTTTCGCCGACGGTATGCCCAATTCTGACAACAGTGGTCGACGGGTTAATGCCCTCAAGATCTTCTGGTCGCCATATCAGGATCTCTCTCAACCCCGACGGGTGGAGATTCCGAGTAGCTTTGGCTCTAGAATACCCGATTTTAACTACCGGAGGCCAACCTTCCTTACTTCGTCTTACACGACTCGTCTTCCCACTGGGGCTTCGCCATGATTCCTTGACACGTTTATACCGCCAGCTTTCTTCTCGAACAAAAGTTGGTCTTCGATATGTCTTTGGCAGGTTATGAGCCCTCCTTCTTTTCGAATATGTAGATGCCGTCCAGGAAGACCCGCTGATCCTTATCTCTTATCCTGGTACCCTGCTGTATGTTTGAAGCGGTTTGGCTAACGTCCCGCAGATTCGTGCCTTGGACGTGAATCTCATCACCTGCGACCTTCACTTTTGCGGAACCAACTATTTTGATTACGCGCGGCGTTTTTTCGCCTGTAAAATTTTCAATTGTAAGCTTTCGTTCCTTTTCCTGAACTTTCACTGTAACGGGGAAGTGCGCGTAAACGATCTTCAATTTGTAGGTGTAACCCGAGGTGACGCCACGTATCATATTCTTAACGTGAGCTAGTGCGGTTCCCACGAGGGCTACTTCGCGCTTTCGTGCCCACTGACTGTAGACTCGCAAGGAGCCGTTTTCGAGGATGAAATTTACTGGCAGGTGAGCGAAGTTTTCTTCCAGAGTTCCTTTTGGTCCGGTGACCTTAATGTTTCTTACATCTACAGTCAACTGAACTCCTTCCGGGATTTGGAGGCTTCTTTGAGCGAGTTCTACGAGGACCATGGTTCATCTACATTCTACATGTATTTCTTGAATCCGAGACTCGGCGCGAGTTCTCGGAAACACTGTCGACAGACGTTCAAATCATACTTGCGAATTACTGGTCCGTATTGGCCGCATCTACGACATGGTCTGCTTCCCTTTCCATACTTCCGAACTTTTTTCGGCTTAATCTTTGCCACCCAGTTACGCCTCTTTTATTTGCACTCCGAATTTCTCAACAACAAACTTGATTGCTTCCTCTTTTGTTATCTGGTGGGATTTCCCGATTGGAGACGAACGTATTCTTCGTCGCTTGATGCCATATCCGGGGCGTTCCAGGGTGCCCACGACGTCCATTCCGACTATTCCGAGGGCAGGATCATATTTCGTTCCAGGAATTTCGATGTGCTCCTTGATTCCGAACGCGAAATTTCCACGATTGTCGAAGCTTGAAGCTCTTAACGTGTTTCCAACTGCTTCGAGGCCGCGCTTCAAGAATGCCTGCGCATCTTCCCCTCGGAGAGTTGTGAGACATGCTATGGGCTCGCCTTCACGTATTCCGAAGTCTTTGATCGTTTGCTTCGCCTGTTTCGTACAGGGTTTACGGCCGGTTATTTCGCCAAGTACCTTTCTCGCCTTCTCTAGCATTTCTCCTGAGCTTCCGACACCGATGTGAACGGTTACCTTGGCAAGAACAATAGTCCGCATAGGATTCTCGGTTGGCGTCTGGGTGACGGCCTCCATTGATCTAACTTGCCTCCAGTTTAATTGTCGCTTTGTCTGTTCCGATTGCGAACGTGTAATCCATAATTGTGTCGATTCGTTTTCCTTCGCTGTCTTCAATCGTGACCATTGCAGGTCGAGTGGCAGTGCCGTTCTGTATTTCTATGATCTTTCCGCTTTTTCCTTGGTTTTTGCCTGCCACGACGAGAGCAATATTTCCTTTGGCGAACGGAATATGGTTTAGGATACGTTGATTCGGCAAACTAATTCTAAGAGTATCATATGTAGCATAGGAAACCTTTTCTTCCTTTGGCAGAAGAATTGTCCTTCCATCATGGAGTCCGAGTTGACCAATGCCATCGGGAGCTACTATTTTGTCCATGATTTTACAGAGTTTGAATTTTGCCTCGTCCTTCGGAATGCGAATGATTGACAGCCCGCGCCGTTCGATCGGAATAACTCTGTATGAAAGATTAGCGTCAGGGAACTCAACAACGTCCATGAGTCCCACAGCATAATTCACATCAATTCTTGCCCTGCCGTCGATTTTCACTCTACCCGCAGAAAGAATTCTGGTGACTTCACGGCGAGTCTTGGCGGAGTGTAGTTCCTCTCGGATAATGAGTCCTAGTGGCAGGCATGAGTTGGATCCATGCGCGCCAGGATGCGGCTTCGGTGCCCAAGTGAATTCTTTACGGTGTATCGGCCAAAAAGCCGGGGTTGCGAGTCGTTTTAGATGTTTGACTCCACTTTTGTGTCCCATTTATTCTTCCGCCTTTCCTGTTTTGGTTCCAGCAGAAAGCTTGACAGATTCTGCTCGCCATTTGTCATCGAGACTAAGCTTGGTGATCATGACTTTTGAACTGTGAACGGACACAGGGGTTGAGGTGCCGGCCACTTTTTCTCTTGAAACTCCCTCAACAAACAGGCGTTGTCTTCTGGTATCCACTGTTGCAACTTTTCCTTCGATGCCTGCGAAATCTCCACGCACGATTTTCACGGTGTCTCCTCTACGAACAGGATAAGAGCGTCTTCGTTGCGCGGTTCGCAGCTCGTCCGATAAGGGAGCGGACAAGAGTTTACGAACACGATGTGCGGAGGCTTGGTACAAATATTTTCTTTGCTTGGAAGGTTTTTTCGTGAGCGTTCGCATTCAGTTCCACTTCAAATAATGATGCTAGCTAGGTTTGCCACTCTCGGCCATCGTTCAGCGGCCTCTTTCGCGACGGGTCCACGAATTTCGGTTCCCTTCATTTCCCCTTCTGGAGTCATGATGACCCCCGCGTTATCGTGAAAGGATAATCTTGTTCCGTCAGGTCGTTTGAATGTATTCCGTTGGCGGACAACAACTGCTGGGAACATTTGTGTCCTAAGATCTGGTGAGCCTTTTGAAACAGAGATCATAATCATGTCACCTACGCATGCAGATGGTACGCGTCTTAGTCGGGTATGTGTTCCTAGAACTTGGATGATTTTAAGCTCCTTAGCACCCGTGTTATCGGCACAAGTAATCCTGCTCCCATTAGGAAGTCCTCTGGAAATACGAGGGCGGTATTCTACCATACCCTTCGCGCTTACTGCTCGAGTCTTCGGGGCGGGCATGTGAACTCACGTAAGAAGCTGCAGATTGTGGCTGCAACAGATTAAGATTATGTTAGCTTCAGGCCGCTGTTTCAGCGATTAATTTCTCGACAACAACAAAAGCTACTTCCTTGCTAAGAGGTCGACATTCAGCGATTCTTACCCTGTCGCCTTCGCTCAATTCCAGACACGGCGGACTGTGAGCCATAATCCTACTTCGCCTTTTTTCATATCGAGTGTATTTTTTCACGTATTCGAGGTAGTCTCTTTCAACAGTAACAGTCCTTGTCATTTTGGCACTGACTACCTTTCCGTCGAGGAATTTCCTTCTGACAGACAAGTGTCCGTGAAACGGACAATGTCGGTCGTCGCACGGTTTCTTCGGAGATTTAACGTCTAAGCCTATGTTTGACATTACCAGCGTCGCACCTTCGATTTCAATCGAGTTTCTGGACGTCCCAATAGTCGGTATCCGTCTACCTGCACCAATGTTCCATCTTTCAGCGTGAACTTGAACGTGGCTGCGTCTTTTGGCACCATGATTCTTCTATCACCGTCAGATAATGTCAACGTGTTTTTAGATTCATCGATCACGGTTCCTTTGAGCCCGCACATTCCATTGTTAGTGGAGCCCGAGACTTTTGCATTGAGGCCTATGAGTTCGTGACGAATAAGCGTGCTAGCATTCATGGTTAAGATTCCTTCACAGGTGTCTGATGCATAGTCGTCATAATCCGTGCTATCGTACGCTTGATCTCTCGTATTCTTCCCACGTTTTCAACATTTCCCCCTGACTTCACAGTAGTTCTCAGCTTCACTAGCTCCGTTCTCAATTCAGTTAGTTTCTTCTCGCGTTCTTCTGGGAGAAGTTGTTTCAGTTCACGCTTTCTTAGTATCGGCAATCTCTGCTACCTCCGGGATCTCCGCGGCGGGTTCAACTGACACAATCTCTTCAATGACGGGTTTCGGAACTGTTGGAGTCTGTTCAATTTCCTTTATGGTCGGTCTGTCAGGCAACGTGACGTTTGGCGGCATCAGTTTTACGCTGATGCCGAATAATCCCTGTTTGAGTTGAGTGTCAACTACTGCGGTCCGAAGAATTCTACTTATCGCTTCGCCCACCGCAGGCAGATATCCAGCGCGATATTTTTCATATCGAGCTCTATCGGTAGTTAACTTTCCTCGGATACAGATCTCGACACCTAACGCTCCAGCTTCAATTGTCCTCTGAAGCGCCCAATACGCAGCTCGTCGGAAATGGATACCTCGCTGAAGCGCCATAGCAATTTGAGAAGCTACAACCTTGGGATCAAGCTCAGGTATCTCAACTGTTGCCACCGAGATTTGCGGGTTTTCGACACTGAATTTTTCTTCGAGGATTTTTGTTAAGTCTCGAATGCTTTGTCCTCGGCGGCCTATTACCAGCCCGGGTTTAGCGGCATATATGACTACCCTGGTACCCAGCGGAGTCTTTGCCATCTCGACTTTACTGTAGCCAGCCCTCTTGAGCTCTTGCGCCAAGTACTCATCGATCTCGGCTCGTCGCGCGTTTTCCTTTACAAAATAGGTGTGGATGGGCAATTATTCGGCTACCTCATATCCCATGAGTTCAATGTGCACTAGAGTATTGTGGTATGCTGTTGCTCTTCCCATAGCACGTGAAATAATTCGTTGCGATTTCATTCCTCGCTGCGAGGCTGCGTGAACGATTCGTAATCGGTCGACATCAAGGCCTTTGTATTCGGCGTTGGACTCTAGCTCCTCAAGTAAGAAAAGAAAGGTTTTCGCCGCTTTTACAGGATAGCGCCCCGCGTACCACCCTTCATCGAGGCTACGGTGTGGAACTTCTTTCTTGTATCGTCTATATGCTATAGCGCGTTTCTTCTGCTGAACTGCTTCAAGTAACTTTTTGGCCTGTTCCAACCTCATCCCTCGAAGCTTTCTGCATATCTCTGTGGCAGCTTTTGGGGAGATCTTCAATTCTCTTCCCGAACATCTTACGGCTCGATCAGGGTCGAACGCTTTGACCGAGTATCCCCAATTTGGCATCTATCGCACCGTTCGGCCGTGCATGTGCGCAGTAGCACTAAAAAACGTTGTTTGAGCGGCCGCGTTTTCGCGACTTGGACAGGATGTGGTGAAAATGCATGATTTGAGGCTGTTCGTCAACCTGCATATGCTTGGTGTGGTACTGGATGTGGGGGATCTCTGTCCCTTTCCTCGTACGAGCACACGTTGCTTTGTTTACTTTAGCGGCACATACATGGAGCTTCTTGAGGCTCCGATTCCAGGCGTTCCGTGTTGCACTTTCTTGTTTGTCAAGACGAATTCTCCCAAGTAGTGGCCTATCATTTCCGGTTTAACTTCAATGGAAGTAAACTCTTTTCCGCTGTGGATTAGGAGCGTTAGTCCAACCATTTCTGGAATAATTACCATGTCACGACAATGGGTCTTGATCGGCTTTGTGCTCTTAGTTTTGCTTCTGCTGTAGGTTCTCATGAGTTCCATGAGTATCCTCTGATCGGCGGTGAGTCCTCGGGTAAGTGATCTGCGCTGTCTGGAAGGCAATATTCTGATAAATTCGTCCATAGACATCTGCTGGAGCTCATCAATTGAATGACCCCGATATGAGAACTGTCGTGGCATTGCTTAGCACTTGTTGATTTGCTTGATACTTTTCGCTAATTAACGTTTGCCAAGTATCTACAGCAGTCCTAGTTTAACGGCGAGGTCAGCAGCTTTGAAGTCAGGTGTCAACTTGACGAAAGCTTTCTTTTCGCCCTCCGAGGTTATGAGCGTTGTTACTCTCTGCACTCTTACTTCGTATAGCTCTTCGATCGCTCTCTTAACGTCCCGTTTGTCCGCGTGAAGACTCACTATGAACGTTATCTTGTTCTCGGCTTCGAGTAGTGTGACAGCGTCTTCAGATAGTAGAGGATATTTCACAATTTCGATGGAAGCCAATTTCCCTACCATTATGCAGGACCTCCGAATCTTCCTTGAACCGATACTATTGCTGATTTAGACCACACGGTGAGACGACCCGGGTGAGTTCCCGGCGCGAGATCAGTTACGTTGAGGCTTGACACTTCTACGACTTTCACTCCTGGAAAATTGCGAAAGGCTCTCTCCGCACCGCTTTTCTTCCCCACTACAAACAGCACGCTCACAGAAGATTTCGACGGTCGTCCGCGAGTACTACCCTTTCCTGCTCTTGATCCTCGATGTGACGCTCGAAGGACATCTTCCCAGACATCGATACTTTTCAATACTTTACCTGCCTCGGAGCTTTTCACTATTCGTTCGATATCATCAGACACGACGATCGGTACTTCACGATCTTCCTTTAT
>DASQZS010000143.1:0-4575 GCA_035638535.1 Candidatus Acidiferrum sp. | reverse complement strand
CTAATCCCCGCACTGCAAACATTAGCATGCGAAAGAGCATTACCGAAATCAGTTAACATAATCGGTGTCGGTCGCAGTAAGTTTTCTGACAAACAATTCCGAAGCGAACTATACAAGCATCTGAAGGAAAACTCACGCTCAAACCCCAACCTTTGCAAGTGGCCAGAATTCGCGAATACGATATCGTACTTGACAGGCAGTTATGATGATAACTCGACCTACCACAGCTTAACTGATAAGTTAATTCAACTCGACCAAGGGTTCCGAGAGAAAGGCAACTGCCTCTTCTACCTCGCCACACCACCAATTCTCTACTCAACAATTGTAAAGCAGCTAGGAGACGCGAGACTCAACCGCTCCAAAAGCGGCTGGCGACGGATTATAATTGAGAAACCCTTCGGCCGAGACCTGAAGAGCGCCGAAACCCTAAACCGGCAGGTGCACAACGTGTTCAACGAAGAACAGGTATACCGCATAGACCATTATCTTGGAAAAGAGACGGTTCAGAACATCCTCGCCTTCAGATTCGGAAATGCAATATTTGAACCACTTTGGAATCGCAACTACGTAGACCATGTGCAAATCACCGTGGCTGAAACTGTCGGCGTAGAACACCGAGCAGGCTACTACGACAACGCTGGAGTAGTTCGCGATATGCTTCAAAGCCACCTACTCCAATTAGTCACCATTACCGCAATGGAACCTCCAGCTGCAATGAAGGAACAAGAACTGAGAAATGAGAAAGTTAAGGTTCTACAAAATTTACGGCTTGCCGCACTAGATGATGTCGTGTTAGGTCAATATCGAGGATACGTAAACGAACCAGGCGTATCACAATCATCAAAAACACCTACCTACGTAGCAGCTAAACTTTACATTGACAACTGGCGATGGCAAGGAGTACCGTTCTACTTACGCACCGGGAAAGCCTTAGCTCAAAAAGCAACCGAGATCATCTTACAGTTTAAGCGAGTTCCATCCCTCATATTTCCTGAGGACCATGATCTCAACCCCAACAGAATATCAATCTACATCCAACCGGATGAAGGACATCACCTTCGATTCGAAATCAAGATCCCAGGAGCAGGTATGCGAACGACACCCGTGGACATGGTGTTCCACTACTCCTCAAAATTCAAACCGGCCACACTACCTGACGCGTACGAGCGCTTGCTGCTGGACGCGATACTTGCAGATGCCTCACTCTTCGCTCGCAGTGACGAAATTGAATTAGCCTGGGCTATCGTGGACCCTATCTTAGACCGAGCAAGCTCAACCCCACCGTCAATATATGATCAAGGCAGTTGGGGCCCACCTCAAGCTGATGAACTCATAGTTCAGGACGGACGCTCGTGGCTTCTGGGATGCATTGCAGATGAGCACTCATCGGGAAAACGTTCACGTCTGAAGATTAAACAAAAGAGTGGTCGACCTAGATTACCTAAGAAAAGCAAACGCCTCGTATGAGTATAATGTGATGATATGACGGTAAAACTGGTCCGAAGCCCAAAGAATCCCATCATTAAACCAAAACCCGAGATGGCATGGGAGTGTGGAGCGACCTTCAACCCCGGAGCCGTAAAGAGCGGTGAAATGACGCACATACTGTATAGAGCAGTCAACGAACGCAGCATTTCGTCCCTAGGCTATGCCACAACGACAGATGGCGAAACAATCCTAAACCGATCTGTGCAACCTGTCCTCGCTCCGTCTGACCCTTCGGAAGAGCTAGGTTGTGAAGATCCACGCATAACCGCAATTGACGGAACATTCTACATCTTCTACACCGCATATTCGCGACGAGGTCCACGAATCGCCGCGGCTTCGACTACCGACTTTAGAAGCTACACACGCTACGGAGTAGTAGGACCGGATTATAATGACAAGGATTCTGCTCTCTTCCCTGAGCGTATCAGCCTGAAATTCGCCGCTGTTCATAGAATAGAACCGAACATTGAGATAGCATTCTTCGAAAACATTCAGAGGATTGATAGAGTTTCGCAATACCCATACTCGAAAAACTACCTCAAACACATACAAGCAAACGTTATCATGAAACCCGAGAGAAAATGGGAAGAGAAGAAAGTCGGAATCGGTCCACCACCGATTCGAACTGAGGCAGGATGGTTGATCATCTACCATGGCGTGGATTCTAACACAGTGTACCGCGCGGGCGCAGCTCTTCTCGATCTTGAAAACCCACGCCGAGTAATCGCTCGAACTCCCGAACCTATCCTGGAACCAGAAGAAGATTATGAACGAGTTGGAGTTGTACCGAATGTTGTTTTCCCGGAGGGCGCGGTCGTAATTAAGAATGAGCTCAAGGTCTTCTATGGCGGGGCAGACAAGGTTTGCTGTGTTGCAAGTGTTCCGATGAAATTGCTCATGGAAACCCTAGAAGGCTAATTGACAGATCATTCCGAAACGCGACAATCCAGTTAAATGTCAAGTGCTATGGTAGTTAGCGGCAAGACGTGGATCATGATCAGCACTGAATCCATATCACAAAAAAAGATCATCATTTTTGATCTTGACGGTACTCTAGCCAAAAGCAAATCCAAGCTCGACAAGGAAATGGCCACACTCATTCGTGAACTGCTCCGGAAAAGATACGTTGCTGTGACATCAGGCGGTTCTTTTCAACAGTTTGAAACTCAGTTCCTCAGTAAACTACCGAAGAAAACCAATTTGCGGAACTTATTCTTATTTCCGACATCTGCGGCCACCGGATACTACTATGACGTGAAACACGCCCATTTCTCTCAGGCATATGCCAAACTCATGTCCGAACAAGCAGTCAGGAAAATAATCCATTCATTCGAAATCGTTTTCAGAGAAATCAGTTATATCCAACCAAAAAAGACGTACGGACGAGTTTTTGAGAACAGAGGAAGCCAACTTACTTTCTCCGCCTTAGGCCAGAAGGCTCCACTGCGGATCAAACAGAAATGGGATCCCAAGCAGGAGAAACGTCTGAAAATTAGACGGCACCTAAAGAGGCATTTACCTAACCTTGAGATTACCATTGGCGGAACTACCTCAATCGACGTTACGAAAAAAGGCGTGAACAAGACGTTATGCGTCAAGAAGTTGAAGGGACTTCTCAACATTGAACGGAAGAATATGCTCTACGTTGGAGATGCACTATTTCGAGGAGGGAACGACTATGTAATGAAAAGCACGGGCATTAGATGCATATCTGTCTCAAGCCCAGAGGAAACGAAAGCGCTGATAAGAAAAACCATCCAAAACTAATCAGACCATGATCCGATAATTGCACCAGTACACTGAAGCTACAACTAAGCGTATTATCGTCAAGATGGGGGGGGGGTTTATTACAGGTGCAGCTCCCATTACAAATGAAGCTGAAACTCGCGGTGGGAGGTAACTTAGTGTCTAGAAGGTCTTATGATTTTTTGCCTTCCATTTCTGGTACGTGCACGTTAATCGAGACACTTGCTCGTGCTAGAAATAGCAGGCGTTCCTGATGAACCAGTCAGTAGCGTACGTAAGCACGTACCCTCCAAAGCAATGTGGAATTGCAACATTCACTAGAGATCTGGCTCGTGCCGTTTCAATCCGTGATCCCAGAACAAAAGCAATCATAGTTGCCATACAGGAGGAGCATAACCCTCCCGATGCGAACATTAGGTTTGCAATTGACAAGCACGATCGTGCGAGTTACCTCTCAGCAGCCTCGTTCTTGAATGAGGCCGATGTCGATGTCGTATGCCTCCAACACGAGTATGGCATATTTGGAGGAGAATGTGGCGAGTATATTCTCGACCTTTGCAGAAATCTCAAAAAATCAATGGTAACGACTTTCCACACGGTTCTTCGAAATCCACCTGAAAAAGCACGCGAAATACTGACTGAAATCGCTCAGTTGAGCAATACAGTTGTAGTGACACTTGATTCTGCTGCTAGGCTTCTCGAGAACCTGTACGAAGTCCCTCCCGAAAAGATCAGAATCATCGGACACGGCGCTAGGTTGTCGGGACGCGTGACCAAGGAAAATGCGAAGAAAAAGTTCGGTTTTCAGCATCGACCCGTACTGGCCACTTTCGGTTTGATCAGCCAAGCAAAAGGGATAGAGTACGTCATCAAATCTCTAACACCTCTTGTGATTAAGCGCCCCGATTTACTCTACCTAGTCATAGGTGAAACTCACCCCGAAGTACGGAAACGTGAAGGCGAAGCCTACAGAGAATACCTAATCAAACTCACCAAGCAACGGAAATTAGAACAAAACGTTCGCTTCATCGATCGGTACCTACGCGATGACGAAATCTCGAGTTACCTTCAAGCAGTCGACGTATACGTCGCTCCGTACACAGGCAAGGATCAGGTGTCGAGTGGAACGATCACAGAGGCGCTCGCCCACGGCAAAGCAATCATCGCTACACCTACCACATTCGCGAAAGAGATATTGGCTGATAACAGGGGCTTATTCTGCAAGTTCTCTGATACCCGTTCACTGGCAAAGGGTGTAGAACGCATACTCGACAACCCTCGATTACGACGACAACTCGAGCAGAACGCATTCAACTATGGGCTCAGGATTTCTTGGACAAT